>DASWHW010000014.1:0-4181 GCA_036397975.1 Bacteroidota bacterium | reverse complement strand
GCACACCCTGACATTGAAGCGGCGATATTCGTCGCGGCCATTTCCTCATGCGCATCGGGAAGAACGATAAGGTGGTTCTTCGCGCCGCCGAGGCAAAGCGCTCGCTTAAGATGCGATGTGGCTCTCTGGTAAACGATCTTTGCAACGCGCGTCGATCCAACAAACGTCAATGCATCGATGCCCGGATGATCGCAGATCGCCTCCACGACTTCCTGTCCGCCATTCACCACGTTGAACACGCCATCGGGAAGTCCGGCCTCTTGCAGGATTTCTGCGAGACGCATCGCGCTCAATGGAACAAGCTCAGAGGGCTTGAGAATCATCGTATTGCCGAGGACGAGCGCATTGGGGATCGTCCAGTTGGGAACCATATTCGGAAAGTTGAACGGCGTGATGGAGGCGACCACACCCACCGGGTAGCGGTCGATGCGGCACTCCACGCCTTTGCTCACCTCCAGAATTTCACCGGAGATTAGCTGCGGCATCGAGCAGGCGAATTCCGCCACTTCTATCGACTTGTCGATTTCAGCTTTTGACTCGGAGAGAATTTTACCGTTCTCTTCATGGACGAGCGCGGTGAGTTCGTCGGAGTATTTTTCCGATATGCTTCGGTAACGAAAGGTAATTTGAACCCGTTCTTTGATAGGCATCGCAGACCAGGCAGGAAGAGCAGACCGGGCAGCGCGTACCGCTGCGTCCAGATCATCGGCAGTTGAGAGAGGCACCTCGCCGATCTGCTCACCGATGGACGGGTTCATGATTGGCAGGTACTTCGTCGTTTTCGATTCGCTCATTTTTCCCTGGACGAAGTTGCGAAGTTTTTGTGACCCGTTGGTCCCGCGGGCATTGGTGTGACTCGTCCCGGCTGCAGTCGTAGTAGTCATTGCGGGATCCTCCTTCATAGTTTGAGTTCTTAATTTCTCTGCTCAAGTTACCGAAGAGAGGAAGGAATGTCAATCGAAGTGGAGCAAGATGTTATCTCCCGATATCTTCGTTCCATAGCTCCGCGTGGTTCTTAATGAATTCGCGCATCATCTGTTTACATTCATCTGATTGAAGGTTGATGACCTTGACGCCATGCTCCTTCATAAAACTCTCCGCACCCTGAAAAGTCTCTGCCTCTCCCACGACAACTTTTTTAATGCCGAACTGCACGACCGCACCGGCGCAATAGTAGCACGGCATCAAAGTCGAGTAGAGCACTGTGTTCTGGTAGCTTCCAACCCTTCCCGCATTACGCAAGCAATCGATTTCAGCATGCGCTGTCGGATCGCTCTTTTGCACCCGTTGATTGTGCCCGCGACCGATGACAATATCTTCACGAACAAGCACCGAACCAATGGGAATGCCTCCTTCACGAAGGCTCTTCTTTGCCTGTGCGATTGCTTCGATGAGATACTTGTCCATGCTCATTGCTGTTCCTTGACTTTCATTAAACCGGAAAGGGTATGCATCGCCATCGGAATCAACACGACAAACAATGGCATCCAGAGTCTCGCTTCTATGATTGTTGCCAGCACGTAATGGACGAGAAGAAATATCGGAACCAGGATAGCCGCATGCTTAAAGAACACAGGTTGCTCCTGGAATCGAGAGAATGCAAGCAGCAATAGCGGTCCGAGTAAAACCAACAGCCTTACGTTTGCAACAAGCGGCTTTGCAAAGTTCTCAGCCACGAACGGAATATTCCATGGGATGCCTTCAAAAAGAAACCAGTTGGAAGAGGGAGACTCAATGAGAAGCCGCGGGACAAGATAGACGGCTCCGAGAATGAGGAGAAGGATCGCCGAACGATGCCACCCTCTGTGAGCAAAACGATCTTGAAGAAAGACGACGGGAAAGAGGGCGATGGGAGTCTCGCGATTCAGCATGCCGAGAGCCGCAACCGCGCAAAGCAATACGAACTTGTTTTGATGCAGCAACAGCAGAATCGAAATGAACACGAGCGCATTTGCAATATCTCCGGTTTCAAGTACCGACGGTCCATGAATGTACGAGAGGGAGAACAAGAGCAGGAGATCAAGCAACAATACTCCCGCAAATGACTCCCACTCGCCTAAATACGAGCGCAGAAATGAATGGAAGATGATTTGACAAAACAGCAAGAGAAAAAACTTCAGCACAAAGTCGATATCTATTGGAGACACCGGAACGACAGAGGCAATGCCATAGACTGCATAAGGAACAAGAATGCGATAGGCGTACGGACCGGGCAGTGCAGCGGAGACTACACCGTTATAATAAAGGTTGAATTCCCGGATTGTTTCCGTTTTGAACTCAGGGCGGTGGATGGGCGTGCGCTCTGAGAAGCAGATGAGTGTCGCAATGGATGCGAAGAGGATTCCGAAGATGAGTTTTTTGTTCATGTTGTTGGGGTTAAAACCCGGATGATTCTTGCCGCAGGCTTCAGCCAGCGGCAAATAAAAAGCTATCCTCACTTCTCGAGGGGTTTTAACTCCTTATCGTGGTTGAATGGAAATTTAGAAGAAAAGAATTGACAAGCAAAGAAGTGAACTACGCAGTCCGAGCTGAGGCGATACGTTTCTCGTGATCCAGCATCCACTTCTTCCTCCACACTCCACCGCCATACCCGCTGAGGGAGCCATCCGCCCGAATCACCCGGTGGCATGGAACAACAATCGCAAGACAATTCCGTCCGTTGGCGCGGCCAACTGCCCGCTTGGCTTGAGGCTGGTGAACCTTCTCCGCGATATCGCTGTATGATCTTGTTGCGCCGTACGGGATCTGCTGCAATTTGTTCCAAACCTTTTGCTCGAAAGCGGATCCCCCGAGAACAAGCGGAACTGAAAACTCTGTCGATGTTCCGGCAAAATAGGATGAGAGTTCTCTTTCTATGGTATCAAGGAACTTGTTATTGCCAGGGACAATCACACTCTTCGTTCGCTTGCGAATGACCACTATCTCCTTCTCGAGACCGCGTCGGTCGACAAATTCTAGCAGGTGAAGTCCTTCTGTATTTGCAAGAGCAAGCATCGCACCCAATGGCGTTTCAATCCATCGAGCGAGAAGACAATCCATCCGCTCCACCTTGCTCGGCGGTGTTCCGAACAGTTTCGTGAATGCGTTCCAGAAACCACTGCTGGATTCATAACCTTGGGCTAGTTGTGCTTCGATAACCCGTTCCCCATTCCTGACTGTCTGTAATGCCTGTCCCATGCGTCGTCCTCTTTGATATGCGTGAAATGTCATTCCGTAATAGCGTTGAAATTGTCGTCTGGCTGTCGAGGGTTCAATCCCCATCCCGCGCAATTCTTTCTCAGTAATTCGCCCGGACTTCTCCACTTCATCCCGCAATTGTTTTACGATGGCCGGTGGTTCTTTAGTCCCATTCATAGGCTGACAGCGAGAACAGGGTCGATATCCACCGTAGAGCGCTTCATGGGATGAACGGAAAAACTCGACATTTTCCCGCTTTGGTTTGCGTGCCGGACACGTTGGTCTGCAAAAAATGCCTGTCGTTCTTACTCCAACATAAAACACTCCTTCAAAGGAGCTATCCCGCTTAACGAGGGCTCGATACATCGTTTGTGGAGGAGGGAGCTTATTCATGGGCATAATATACAAACCCCGAGGTGCCGATGCATCCTTTAATGAGGCAGGGAATTTTTTAGAGGGCGATCACTCATCTCTGTTTTGGGAAGGCTCATCCCAAGGATTTCAGCACGTGCCGGGCTCTGGCGCAGGTTCCGACGCTGGAATGCGGAAGCTGATATTCTATTGCAAGGCGTATTTCTCTTTTGAGGTCTGGTTCTTTCTTGGCAATGTTCGCCAGAACGGTCATGGAAAAGGCTTTGACGGCTATTGGTGCTTTGGGAGAATAGAGATATTCGAAGCACACCGTAGCAACGGTACCGAGCAGATCGGGCGGAATATCAATGAACTGTAAGATGCGGACCACGTTGCGGCGAACGGCATCGTGTACTTCCAGCTCTTGCATCCGCGCAATCATCTTCTTGATGTAGGGACGAATGAGAGTCGGATTGCGCTCTGCACAAATATTTACGATCCAGGCGGATCGTTGCGTGACTCTGTATTCGCCATGCAGGAACAACTGCATCAACTCCCGAAACCTTGTCCTGTCATCCCCAATCCACCGGGCAATTCGTACGGCCTGCCGTTTTGAGTGCTCGTTGAGAATTTCTGTTTCGAGATCCATTCTA
>DASWHW010000013.1:0-9293 GCA_036397975.1 Bacteroidota bacterium | reverse complement strand
GGTCCGGGTCGGCATTCGGTGTGCCCGTTCCCAGCATGACGATCCTGGTACCTTCCTTCTCCTGCGAATGGAGTGTGCACGAAAGGAAAATCAGGAGGCACGCGATTGTTGGGATCTGGAGTGATCGAGTAGACTTCATGCAATATAGTATGAAAATAGAAGCGGGTCGTCAACTTTCGTCAACGACCCGCCTAAGTAGTTGCTTGAAAACGGAACTACCGCAGCAGCATGAACTTCCTTGTCTGTGTGAAACTTCCTGCTTGCAGTCGGTAGAGATAGACGCCACTTGGCAGGATCCCCGCATCCCATCTAACAGCGTGAGTTCCCGCCTCAAGCTGTTGATCTACTAATGTCGCTATCTCTCTTCCCTGGACGTCGAACACCTTCAATGTAGTAAGATGAGTAGCTGGCAGTGCAAACTCAATCGTCGTCGTGGGATTGAGAGGATTGGGATAATTCTGGTCGAGGCGGAACTCGCGCGGTGCACTCGTGGTTGCTCCAACGTCCGTCGCGAGAATGTTTACAGTCACCGAATCCCATCGGCGGGACGGGTTCTTGTAGCCCGCATTCACTTTGTAAAACCCTTCACCTGGTGCAGTCAATGTAAACGGATTGCTGCTTGTCTGATTATTCATAGCAACCACGGTGCCGCTCCCATTGACGAGTTCTCCCGCCACATTACCCGATGTGATTCCAGTGAGAGTGATCCGAACTTGCAGGTTCCCTATTGGCACAGCAGAAAGAATACCAGCTTGGAATGTGTGACAGCCACTTCCCGCACAAGTCGACCCCGAGTTCATACTTGGATTCGATAATAGGGGCGAGAAAAAGATGAGCGAGAGAAGTCCCAGACTTGCGACGATACCTATAGCTCTAGTGACCATGACATACCTCCTTGGTTAGATACATCCCTAATCGCTAAACGTTGATTGGAATTGTAACAGCCAAAATATGTGCCAGTCAAAAATAGCTGTTTTAGGAGCCTTCTAGGACCTTTCCCTCTGAATTTATCAGTCCTGCAAAAGGGGCAACTCAATTTCAAGAACAATGGGAAGACTGAAACTATTGAATCCTTCAAGGTGGATAAAGAGGACGTTTTGAAAAAAACGTCAGATTGAGTCACTCTGTTTTGGAGCCGGGAACGAAGCGCCAAGCATTGAACAGCGCAAGGATGAGAACGGCCACGCACACCATCGTCGGTGAGGAAGGAAGATCAAGTACGAAGGCAAGGTATAATCCGATCATAGGTGCCAGCGCTCCAATGAACACCGCGACAAGAAAGATGTTCTTGATGGTGCGACCAATGATCATCGCCGAAACTGCGGGGACAACGAGAAACCCAAAGACGAACACATCGCCTACCATGTGTGTGGCAACAGCTATCACCACGGCCGCCAAAACGTAGAACAATGTTTCCCAGAAGACAACGTTGTATCCCTGTGTTCCCGCAGTTTCAGGATCGAACGATATGAAGGTAAACTCTTTGTAGAACAAAAGATGAACCGAGAGTGCGACGATGAAGACCCCCGCCATCAGATAAAACAACTCCGGGGTCACGAATAAAATGTCTCCCCGCAAAAGTGTATCGACTTCGGCAACTTCTACCTTTGGAGCCTTCTGCAATATGAGAATCCTGCTGGCAACTGCGAAAACAAAAACAAATCCCAGCACCGAATCCTTTGGCAATTGTTTGCCGGTCAGCACTCGCGATAACACGATCACGGTAGCAACGGTAACGATAAGGGAGCCGACAGTGTGGGGAACCGCAAACAACGGCAGGAAAGTGAGTGCAAGCCCCGCGACAGAGACTTGTGTCAGCACAGCCCCCAGGAAAACGACTCGCTTCGCAACCACATAGACACCGAGAAAGGAGCATAGCACACCAACCAGGATGCTGCCATAGAATGCATACGGAAATTCTTCTACGATAATGCGGACGATCTCAGTTGTGCCCATTATCCCCTCGACCAACGATTGATTTCTTTCCGTGAACTTCACTCACACGAACATCCATGCCATAAATTTTGGAGAGATTTTCAGCTGTGAGAACTTCGTCGACCGAACCGACCTGAAAGAACCCTTTCTCAACCAAAGCAATTCTCTTCACGTGGTTCGCCACGTCATCTAACATATGGCTGACCATAATGACTGTCAGCCGGTCTTCACTGTGAAGTTTGCTGATGAGCGAAAGAATAGACCATCGTGAATTCAGATCCATACCGTTTGTGGGTTCATCAAGAATCAGGATATTTGGCTGCGCAGCAAGGGCACGCGCAATAAGCACGCGCTGTTTTTGGCCGCCGGAAAGATTCTTAAACGAACTTCGTCCAAGGTCTTCAATACCAACGTGCTTGAGGCTCTCACGGACCAATTCGCGGTCTTCACTCCCCGGACGCCGGAGAAAGCCGATCTGGCGATAGCGCCCCATCATCACAACTTGATGAACCGAATACGGTACTACGTTGTCAACAGTATCCCTCTGGGGTACATATCCGAACCTGAGTTTCATACCCTCCTGAGGCATCGCTTCCACTGAGCCGCTCAGCGGTCGGAGCGTCCCCAGAACAGCCCGAAGAATGGTTGTCTTACCCGATCCATTAGGGCCGACTATACCGAAGTAGTCCCCCTTATGGATGGCAAAAGAGATTTCCTTGAGGATCACTCGTTTGCCATATCCAAGGGTGACATTGTCGAACCGTATCAGCCGTTTTGTTTCAGCGGAGTGCATTCGCTAACGTCGTGAGGTTATAATTCATTGTCGAAATATAATCGTTCGCTCCATTCACACCACCTACCGATGTTGCGAGACGAACGACTTTCGCATTGGTCGCTTCCGCAATCAACTCGGGCGCACTCACATCGTAGAAGGGTTCGACCAGAATTGCCTTCACACCAACTTCCCTGATGCGTTGAATCAGAGCTGCGGTATGACTGGGGCTCGGTTGAATCCCCGGCTTCGGTTCCACCTGGTCGATCACAACTATCCCGATCCATTGTGCCAGGTAAGGCCAGCTTTTATGGAACGTCACCACCTTACTACCGGCGAACGGTTTCATCCGATCCTCCCAGCGGGCAATTGCCGAATCGATGGCAGCAACGTATGCCCGGGCATTTGCCTGAAACACCGCCTCGTCTACTGGAGATGCGCGGGTGAGAGCAGCCGCAATATCGCCGACGATGATGCGGATGTTTCTCGGATCAAGCCAGTAATGGGGATTGCCAAAACGGTGCACATCCCCCTGACTCGCATCGATTTTGTCCGGTATCTCGAGTTTGGAAATATTTCGTGAAAGGTCTACAACATCGAGCCGTTGGTTTCGCGACCCGTCGATAACCTGTTGTGCCCAGAGCTCAAGTTCCATCCCGATCATGAGAAACACGTCGGCAGACTTCAACTTGATCATGTAGCTCGGCTTCACATCCACAAAGTGGGGATTCTGGTCGCCACTTACAATATGATCGACCTCCACTTTATCGCCACCTACCTGACGCGCAAAATCCGCTAAGTCTGTAATTGTTGTGACAACCTTGATTTTCCCGGAAACTGGCGAAGAGATAAATACAAAAAACAGTATGATCCCGCAAAGAGCATTCATAACCATCCTCCTTACTAAAACGGATGAGCTTTGTGAGGGCCGAGCGAGAAAATCGCCTGCAGCATAAACGCGTTGACTGTGCTCGCGCTGCCCATGATTTCGTTTTTTCTGTTCTGAAATTGGAGCCGAAGTGCAAGCGTTTCCTCGACCGGGTAGTATCCAAAGAAGAGAGCAATGCCACGGGCTACGTCATCCTTGCTGTACGGCGACTGACTCCAGTCGTAACGCGCTCCAACGCTGAAGATTTTCTGGAACTGGAAATCGGCAAACAGGTACATCCCGCCCGTCGTAATGCGACGGGTTTCCGGGTTGCCGTCACCATCGACAAATTGAGAAAGGCCGCGGTCTTGTCCGGCCATGCGTGTGTTCAGGAGATATTCGCCCTGAACGACGAGTGATGTATACGAACTCGGTTTGTATTTGTATTTGAAATCAAAATTTCCATACCAGAAGCGGTGCTTCTCGTATGGGTCATGGATTCCGGTGTACACGCTCAGTCCCACTTCAAGATCGCTTCGATCGCATAATGGAAAGAAGCTCGACAGTCGAGCTGTCGTTGTGTACGCAGGACTTGCGTCGGTGGTATCTTCAATCCCCGTTGTCTCTCCAATAACAGATCCACGAAGCAGGTCAACCGTGAGACGGGTATAAATATCTCCCGTCGGCAAAAGAACGGAGGCCGAAATCCCTATATCATTCAATCCTTCTTCCCCGAAGAAAAGCTCTTGTGAAAAAGGCTGTGTCACGAATGACCACGCGTGCGGGTGCACAAGGTTTATCTTCCCATATTCAACACGGTACTTTCCGAACCGGACGTTCAGATCAAAAGGCAAACCCCTGAGTATCGTTGCATAGACCTCCTCGAGGCCGAGTTTGCTTTCTTCCAGGTCAGGACCCGGTAATGTTAGCACAACATCGGCCCGTGCAAACGGGTTAAGGTAACCGGCAAAGACAACCTCAAGCTCTTCGAATAAGAGATCGGGTCTCGTAAACGAACGGTCGTCGGATTCGTCGTTCGTCTCAAGAAGGAATCTTGGGATGACACTAATTTCGGGGTTCAATGTGGTTTGTGCGCTCATGTATCCGTGCATCGCAAGAGCCAACGACGGAAGCATGAGGATGACGTAGAACTTCATTGCATCCTCCAAAAATCTGATAGTGATCTGTGAAAGAAATAGTACAGATGTTACAGTATGGGAGGACCGCGCGTCCCGGAATGGAAAATACCTGATTGGAGAGAATGATCGCTTGTGAGTACGAAGAAGACAACGGTGGTGAATGGGTCGAACGCGGGAGGAGAAGAAGCACCCGTGACATACAATCGGTTATAAAAGGAAGAACATGCCAGACAATGAGTTTTGCCATCAACCGACAGATGGATTTCGTTCGCTCCGCAATCATGCTGCGCCACAAAAGGCCGGGACGATAAGCGGATTGCGTGGCCGTCGTGGTGTGCAAAAGCGAGGAGTGAACTGGAGAAGAGGTAAGAAACGAGAATAAGAACTGCGTATGGCTTCCTGATCGCTCGCATAGTAGCGATAATATACACCCACTTCTTTGTAGAATCAAGGTGCCGACCGGCTTGAATTCTAACTTACTTTCCCATATGGATGTGGAAAGGCTTCAGATGAGATTCGAGGTGAGCGGGAAAAGGAGGTCTTGTGCTAGCTTTTTCCACAGCTCTTTGATTAAGTCAAAGAGGCTTACTATACTATTCAGCCCGAAACTTTAATTAACTGCCTGTCCATTATACCTGAGTTTAGTTAGGTGCAAGCCGTTGATTTTACGAGAGGCACCGGGAAAACTGATCAACACACCTCAGGGTTACTCAGCGTTTGTCCCAAATCCACTGCCACCCGCCTTGATCTCAAGCATCATCTTTCGTATCTGTCTAAGGCCGACCGACTGGTAGGCGAGCTACGCGGCGTGACACGAAACCTCCCCGATCCACATCTCCTCATCGGACCGTTCATAAGGAGGGAAGCAGTTCTGTCCAGCCGCATCGAGGGGACGCAAGCGTCATTGACGGATCTCTTCTTCTTTGAGGCATCGGGCGAAGAAAACCCGGAGGTTCTGGATGTTCGCGAAGTGGCAAACTACGTTCGGGCCCTGGAGTTCGGCCTCAAGCGGATGGAAAAATTCCCTTTGAGTCTCAGGCTCATCAAGGAAATGCACGCCGAGTTGATGAAAGGAGTTCGTGGAGAGCACATGGCTCCTTCTTCGAGGCACAGCGGCAGGAGTACTATCGGCTTCTGCTCGATGTAAGTCGGAGCGGGGGATGGAGCGCGTGGATTCACTTCTTCCTCGTGGTAGTCGCTGAACAGTCGCAGTGACTCGCATACGCTTTCGGTAGCTCCTCCACAACTTTGCGTATCCGGCGATCTCCATCTCCCAAGCCGCAACACGATTGGGCGTGACATTCCCCGCTGCACAGAAAAACATCGAACGTTTGGTTGGTGAAGGCATTCTCAAGGAAGTTACTGGACAGCAACGCTACCGTGTGTATGTTGCTTCTGAGGTTGTACGCATTGTGGAGGCGGAGAAGGGTGGGTAACGCAGGGTGCACCCTACGGTTGACTCATGATTGGAAAAGGTGATGAGCCATTTCGGTGGTGATTGGACTAGGATTGAGATTCTGGTTGAGTACGCACAAGCCTACTTAACCATAATGCATAGACACAAGATGTTTAACACGATTTGCTTCGACGGCCTTGCGGGCTCCGGTTTTCAGAAAATTCTCCAGGTCGTCAAGTTGAATGGCGGTCAATTGAGTCTTTGAGAGGTTCACCAGTTGACCTTGTGTATGCCTCACTGCATTCCTCCTTGCATATCTGGTCACGTACGTGTAGATTCCTCTGACGGGCATCCAGTACTTCATTCACATGAAACCGACCATAGTTGTCTCTATCCTCGTAAGCGTTTCTGTTGTTTTTCCCTCTGCTCTGCATGCGCAGACTCTCCCCTTTCGTACATACACCATGGCTGATGGCCTTCCGTCCAATATCGTTCTTGCCCTTTGCCAAGACTCTCGGGGCTTTTTATGGATCGGGACAGATGAAGGTGTCAGCGTCTTTGACGGAGCAACGTTCACTAACTACACTGTCGCCAACGGACTCCCATTCGGCCGCATAGGGACAATCATCGAAAGCAACACTATTCCCGGCGCAGTGTGGGTGGGAACTCATGGAGGAGGTCTGGCTCGGATCGAAAAAGAAAAAGTTACGGTTATCCCGCTGGGCCCCGATCCGGTCGAAAACATTATCGATGCAATTCTTGAAGATCGCCGGGGAGTTCTCTGGTGCGTCACTCACAAAGGTCTTACGAAAGTCATTAACGATACTGCCTTTTCGATACTCGTTGCCGGTCGGGAGAAGGGCGGGAGGGCGGCTTTCGGGATGGACAGCCTCATCTGGGTGGGAATTGACAGGCAAGTATTCATCTTCGATGGCGATAGTCTTCTCTCCTCAATCGATCTTCCTCTTCCCGACGAGAGCTTAATCTCGGCCATCTGTCCCGACTCGGGTGATTGCATGTGGATTGGTGCAGAAGGCGGTTTTCTCTTGCGTGTACACCGCGATGGTGTTATCGACAAGTACCGACCGTTTACATCGAGCATCGCTTTCATGACACCACAGTCTGATGGCAAACTTCTTGTCGGCGTCTGGAATATCGGAATATGGCAGATACAAAATAGTGAATTTCCGGACGGTGGCGGCGTTTGGATTTCGGATCGAAACGGTCTACCTGAAAATAGTCTTTCTTGCGGACTCAGAGACCGCGAGGGAGTTCTTTGGTTAGGCGGATTCAATCAAGGACTGTTCAAACTCGCTGACGATAACGTCTCGACTTTTCGATTTGATAAGGTTCGGAGTGTGAAGACCACCGTTGTGGACGATCAGGGCCATCTCTGGGCATTCGATGATGGTGGAGTTACCGAGTTTTGGAAAAACCCCAATGGTCAGTGGCACTTGCACAAGCATTCTCTAAATTCCATAAAAGGCGAAATGCACAGCGCTGTTAAGGATCATCGGGGAAACATTTGGGTGGTTTGTCTGGACAGAACGGTCGTTAGTTTCACTATTGTGCCCTCCAAATCCGGCCCATCAAAGATCAATACCCGCCTGGTCCTGCAGCCGGACGTACACATCCCGAAAGGTGCTCCATCGGCGGTTATGATTAGCCGTGATAATAAAATGTGGTACGCCTCGGATTTCCTCGCTGTCATCGATGTAAAGAGAGAGCCACGGTTGCTCAGAATGTTTTCTGCCAAGGATGGATTTCCAGTCGATGGTATTCGTGCGTTATATGAGGATGATGGGGGTGCGAGGCGTGGCATCGAGTACGACGGGAACGACGTACGGACTCAGTGGTCTGAGCGCGTCAACCAGCGGCACCGGGGTGCTTGGCTCAGCAATAGCAGCGACTGGTTTCACATATGGCGTCAACGGTCAGAGTGCATCAAGCAGTGGTATTGGTGTGTTTGGGTCGGCGACCGCGACGAGCGGCACCAACTCTGGAGTTTGGGGGCAGACAGCATCCTCAGCCGGATACGGAGTGAGAGGCTTGGCGAACACCACAAGTGGCACCAGCATGGGAGTATTTGGCCAAAGCAACTCTGTCGGAGGCAGAGGCGTTTATGGACTGGCCAACTCGACGAGTGGTTTCAACTATGGTGTGTACGGACAGACGAATTCTTCTGTGGGTACAGCGGTCTATGGACTGGCCAATTCCGGAACTGGTGTCAACTACGGCGTGACGGGAGGAACTAACTCAATAAATGGCGTTGGGGTACTTGGAATTACAAGTGCCGTTAATGGGAACACAATTGGCGTGCTGGGGCAAATCTTCTCGACCAGTGGTTTCGCCGTATTTGGAGAAGCCAGCGCGAATACAGGTGTTACCGGAGGTGTGTACGGAAGAAGCAATTCTCCTGACGGATACGGCGTGTACGGCGTTCAAACCGGGGGCAACCATGCAGGATATTTTGAAGGCCGCGTCGAAATTTCGCATAACCTACACGTAGGAGGAAGCCTTTCAAAGTCTAGTGGCAGTTTCAAGATAGATCACCCGTTAGATCCTGAAAACAAGTATTTGTACCACTCGTTCGTCGAATCACCGGACATGATGAATGTCTATAACGGGAATGTCACGTT
Organism: Bacteroidota bacterium; assembly: GCA_036397975.1. GTDB lineage: Bacteria > Bacteroidota > Ignavibacteria > UBA10030 > UBA6906 > SZUA-287. The sequence goes on along the minus strand of DASWHW010000013.1, from coordinate 544 downwards.
GGATTCACGAGGAGAAGCATGGGTTGAGTTGCCACAATGGTTCGATGCACTCAATAAGAACTTTCGTTACCAGCTCACCTGTATTGGTGGGTTCGCCCCCGTGTTTATTGCCGAGAAGGTGGGGCATAATCGCTTTAAGATTGGCGGTGGTACACCAAATCTTGAGGTTTCCTGGCAGGTGACAGGAATTCGAAAGGATGCTTATGCGGAGAAGAATCGCATTCCGGTCGAGGAGGAAAAGACGGGAAAGGAGCGCGGTCGATATCTGCATCCCGAGGCTTTCGGCTTGTCAAAGGACCGGGGAATCACATGGCTCCACCAGCCAAAGCCGCCTCAGGTCGTGGAGGAACGAGAAGAACAAAACGGTGAAATCAATAAGAAGTAAAGAACAGCTACTTCATTTGGGGAAAGGAGATTACAATGACACTACGAAACTCGGCCGCGCTCGCGACATTGATTAGCATAAGCTCTGTTCCAACTGTCGCCCAGAACAACGCCATTAGCTGGTGGGCATTTGACGCGGGATTTGAGATACTTGCTTCAA
>DASWHW010000012.1:0-11642 GCA_036397975.1 Bacteroidota bacterium | reverse complement strand
CTACCCGTTCGGGATGGTTATGGAAGGCCGCAGTTTCAACTACGGCCAGGCGGACACGAGGTACAAGTTTTCATCTCCATTGCTTCCCGATCAACTCCTCGACATGTCTCGATTGCTCCAGGAAGCCTCCGTCGTCGGGACCTTCATTTAAGCTCTTACTTATGGAAGTGAGACTCCCACCAGTTGTTCGTCCCGTTCTCATTCCTCAACAATCCAAAAATCTGCACTTTGGAACTTATTTGACGGCTAGATCCTTTAGAGAGAAGTTCACGACACTTACTGGCGTGGCTGTGAGAATCGGCAAACTACTTCCCCAATACCGTTTCGCGGATTCTCATATTCAAGAGAGATTTGTCCGATATTTACTGATTCTGAGAAGGGAGTTCTCCTCCCGTATAACATTCAGCGATAAAATTCCAGTTTGTTTGGCATTCAACTTGACCAATACTAAGATTATCCAATTTCTCCATTATTAGGCCTGGAGGTATCATGAGAAAATTTTTCAATGCGTCTACTGGCCCGAAAGGCCGTGAGAACTTTACAATGGTAACCTCCTTGATAATCCTTCTCACGTCAATGGCCACCGGACAGTGGAACACGCAGAGTCCTGTCCCGACCCACCTCGATGTAAGGGGCGTCGGTGCGCCGACGACGCAGCGAGTATTCATTGCAACAGACGACAACTCGTTCGATAACGGCGGCTCTTTGTTCGAATCATCCGACGGCGGGGCCACCTGGGTTCAACGAGATATACCTTTTAGTCTGAGTAATCCCTTGAACGGACTCTTTTTCCTTGACAGCCAGAACGGGTGGGTATATGGAAACGACAATTATCGGACCACCGATGGCGGAACGACCTGGACTCAGCTTCCACTTCTCGGCTCCACCTACTTCATGGAGTTCTACACGACAAGCTTCGGTCTCGCCTCAGGGAACTTCGACCGTTTCGTCAGTCTCGACGGTGGTGACTCGTGGGTGGCTTCTCCCAATGGCATGTTCGCATTTGATTTTGCCGACAACCTGATCGGCCTTGGCGTTGCCGACAGCGCTCTCTACAGAACAACCAACGGCGGAACCTCGTTCACACCCGTGCACGCTGGCATTGCGGAGGCAGTGACGTTTCTCTCGAGCTATATTGCCGACGCGATAGTCGACAGTAGTTTTCAGCTCTCAACCGATGGTGGAGTTACATGGACCACGGGCGGTTCTGCTGATGGTCGGAACAAACTGCTTGCGGTCTCTGCGAACATAGTCCTTGCGTGGGGCAGGTTAGGCAGTTTTCCAAACTATGATGATCGAATCTTGCGATCCTCCGATGGTGGCCAGACTTGGGCAGACCTCGGCGAGGTCATCCCGGCAGGAGTGTTTGCTTTCACGGTAGTCGATCAGCAAACGGTAGTAGCTTCTGATCTTGATGGAAACATGTTCCGCTCCGCAGATGCAGGGCTGACGTGGGCGCAGACTTTCATCTCGCCGGGACCGCGGCCAGGTTTTCTCAGCAGCGCTGCTCCCGCGTTTGCAAATGCACAGACCGGATATTTTGGCTATGGCCAGGGCTTTGTCATCAAAACAACCGATGCCGGTGTAAACTGGTTGCAGATCTCAAGCGGGACTGGCCAATCGCTCAACGATATTGATAGGTTTGCGAACGGCAATTTGATCGCAGTTGGGGATAACGGAACTCTTCTAATGAGTGATGGCCTTTCGCCGTGGATTCAGCACACAGCTATATCGCAGTACAATTTCAACGCTGTTGATGTTATCACCGGTGACGAGGTTGTCGTCGTGGATGAAATAGGTCAGGTCTACAGAAGCACCGACGCAGGTGCAACATGGACAGCGGCCAGCGCGAGACCAACAAGCCTATCGCCTGCAGAGGACGTTCAATTCACAACTCCTCTTGACGGTTGGGTTATTGGCCAGGCCTTCAGTACCGGTGTAGCATATCATACAACCGACGGAGGAGCTTCGTGGACTCCCGCTCCTGGTTTCCTTGGTGCCTATGTTGCCGTCGATGCAGAGGGAACGAATGTCTGGGCGGCAAATGTGGGTGGACGATATTACCGCAGCACGGATGCCGGTGCGACCTGGATTCAGGAAGAACTTCCGGGTTCTTCACTGCAAATACGGGACATGGACTTCTACGATATGAGTACCGGTTACGCAGTTGGCTGGTTAGGCTATGCTGCCCGAAGCAATGACGGCGGCATTACATGGGAAGTTCTGCCAACTCCCAACAGCACCGATTATTTCACCGACATTCATCTCCTTGGTGCCAATGAACTGTGGCTCAGCACCAGTAGTGACAAAGCTTACTACTCAGCTACTGGCGGACAGAATTGGGCTGTCATGGATATCGGCTCTGCAGGATTCGGGACATTCAGTGCAATCGCTGCGAGCCCAGCAGGAAGTGCCTGGACGGTGGGTTTCCAGGGTTATATCGAACACTTCGCAGGTCCGCCGCCACCCCCGCTCAATAGGCCGCCCGATGCATCTTTCAGCTTTATTGCTAACGGGCTTACAGTTGACTTCACAGACGCAAGTTCCGATCCTGACGGATTCATCGTCACCTGGTCGTGGGATTTCGATGACGGAAGTGGTTCGACAGAGCAACACCCATCCCACACTTTTTCACAGGCCAACACGTACATCGTGCGATTGACAGTCACGGATGACGACGGCGACAGTACCACGACGGGCCGAATCGTCACCGTTCAACCAAATCCTGGCGGAACGTTTGGTGATTTCACCGAGGTGACGCCAATTGATTCGGTCTTCGTGACGCCGCAGGATGAAGACTTCTGGGTCATCACCACCGCCCCGGCCGATTACGACGGTGACGGCGACATTGACATTGCAGTTCTCGGGTACTACGTCGTCTACAACCAGAGTGTGGAGGATCGTCTTCTCCTCATCACCAACAACGGCCAGACTGGATTTACCTACATCAATGTTGCCCTCGGCTCACTCACCTCGGGAGCCTCGGATCTTGCCTGGGGAGATGTGGATGGAGACGGGGACCAGGACCTCGCCGTCGGAACTGACGGCGAAACAGTAATATTTCGTAACGACGCCGGCACACTAATCCTCACTGACACCAATTTGCCCGGATATTGGGAAGACAACGGTCAGGCTGATTTCGATCTCCGGTCCATAACGTGGGCAGATTATGACAACGACGGTGACATTGATCTCCTCTTGCCTTCGGTTTTTGACGGCAGCGCTTTTTCGTATCGCACTGCGTTGATGCGCAACGACGGTTCCAACGGTACTGGCGGTTGGATCTTCACAGAGGTCGATTCGGTTTTCGCGCCGACTTCGCATGCTCAGAGCTCCTGGGCCGACTATGACGGCGATCAGGACCTCGATTTATTGCTAGTCAACATCGCACCCCTGACGGACGATGGCTTCATCCGTCGGTATCGGAATGACGGCAATGGTGTCTTTGTCGGCGAGGATATTCTCAGCTCTTTAACCGTCGAACATGGCGAGGCGCAATGGGGAGATTACGATGCTGACGGTGACCTTGATGTTTTGATTGCAGGTAACATCAAAGAAACCAATGGTACATATAACAACGCCCTTCGCATATACCGAAACACCAGCGAAACTTACGATTCGCTTGAGGTCATTCCCTGCATTCCCTGCGAGGGGTGGTTTGATCTCAATGCCGCAACCTGGGCAGACTACGATAATGACGGTGATATGGACATTCTACTCGCCGGCACTTACAACTCGGGTTCCCAGATTGAAGGCCGGGCCAAAGTCTACACCAACATCGGAGGGATCTTCGCCGACTCGGGCAACGTACTGCCAGCTCCACGATCGAGCGGTGATCGCGGCGGTACCTTCTCCTGGTTCGACATCGACAGCGAGGGCGATCTTGACTATTTCATCGCCGGACAGTACTTCGTTCCGGGTGGCAACGGTCTTGTCGAGGCTCAGATGCATATCTATCGCAATGACGCATCAGGACAGAATGGAGCGCCAACGGCGCCGTCCGGTCTTCAGGCCGCCGTTCAAGACAGCGGCAGAGTAACGTTGTCGTGGATCCCGGCCATTGACGATCATACACCCGGTGTGGCACTCACCTACGATCTTGACCTATTCCGTAACGGTGTTCCGGTTGCGATTCCCAAGCATCTTCCGCAGCCCGGCAACGTTAGTGCAGTCAGTGAATGGCTCCTGGCAGGGTTGCCGGACGGCCATTATGATTGGATGGTACGGGCGGTAGACGCAGCCTACGCCGGCGGCCCAACCGCCACGGGTGAATTCACCATCGGCGCTCTGTCGATAGGTGATCCAGAGAATAATGTACCTCGCTTCTTTGTGCTGGAGCAGAACTATCCGAACCCGTTCAACCCCAGCACGACGATAGAGTTCGCTCTCCCGCAGGCTAACTTCGTAACACTAAAAGTCTACAACATCGTTGGTCAGGAAGTGAGAACGCTGGTCAGCGAGAGGATGGAAGAAGGTACGTATCTGGTGCAGTTCAACGCCGAAGGGTTGCCGAGTGGGGCATACGTATACCGACTGCATGCAGGGAGCTTCGTTCAGGCCAAGAAACTAATATTGATGAGATAGTCGTTCATTAAAACAAGTCAGGCTTCAATGAAAAACGTCATGATTGTCATGATAGGTCTCGCCACCGCATTAATGTGGTCGACGATGTCCCATTCCCAGCAAGACTGGAACTGGCAAAACCCTATTCCCACTGGGAACATTCTCCGTAGCGTTTTCTTTACCGACGTTAACGCGGGAACAGCAGTCGGAGATCTCGGCACGATACTGCGGACGACCGATGGAGGTAATACGTGGACGCCAAGACCAACCGGGACTACAAACAGCCTGTATGGAGTTTCATTTACAGATGTCAACACGGGTGTTGCGGTGGGAGAAGCAGGCACAGTATTCCGGACAACGGATGGAGGGGAAACGTGGGACAGCGTTTCGAGCGGAACGACTTTCCATCTCACGTCAGTCTTTTTCATTGATGCCAACAATGGGACTGCGGTGGGAGGTACCGCAATCCTCCGGACGACTGACGCGGGTGCTTCATGGGCGCCTCAGACAAGCGGAACATCGAATTCCCTCTTGAGTGTTTCGTTCGCCGATGCGATGACAGGTATTGCGGTTGGACTTAGCGGCACGATCCGTAGGACAACGAATGGAGGTGAGATTTGGACTGGTCAAACAAGTGGAACGACCAGTGGACTGAGAGGCGCATCACTCGTCGGTTCAATCGGAATTGTGATAGGAGAAGCAGGGACAATCCGACGTTCAACCGATGGTGGCGCAACTTGGACAACCGTAACTAGCGGGACTCTCACTACGCTCAATAACGTCTTGATGATCGATAGCAGCAACGGTGTTATCGTTGGACTCAACGGCCTCATCCTGCGGACAACCAACGGAGGTGAAACATGGGCACCCCAGGTGAGCGGTACTTCGAACCCACTTCATGGCATTTCCTTCGCTGACCCGGGAACCGGAAATGCGGTTGGATCCCTGGGTACTATCTTGCGAACCACGAACGGTGGCTCCTCATGGACAACTCTGTCGAATGTCGTTACAACGGGCTTCCTGAATGATATTTCCTTCACCGATAATAATACTGGAATTGTTGTCGGAGGTGGAGGCCGTGTGCTAAGAACTACCAACCGCGGTAGCACCTGGACGGAACAGACGACCGTTACGGCGCACACACTCTACAGCCTTTCCTTTGCCGATGACGGCATTGGCAATGCAGCAGGAGGCGGGGGTACAATACTCAGGACTACTGACGGCGGTGTTTCATGGAGTGGCCAAACAAGCGGTTCAACAAGCACTCTCAACGCCATTACGCTGACTGATGCAAGCACTGGAACGGTTGTTGGTAGCGCGGGAACAATCAGAAGGACAACTGACGGCGGTGTGAGCTGGGTAGGTCAGACAAGTGGAACCACCAGTGACTTGCAGGGGGTGTTTTTCGTCAGTCCGACCATCGGTACGGCAGTGGGCGGAGGCGGGACAATACTCCAAACGACAAACGGAGGCGCAAATTGGACCCCAAAAACGAGCGGAACAACAAATACACTCTGGGATGTGTTCTTCATCGACGAAAACACCGGAACAGCGGTCGGGGACGCGGGTACGATTCTGCGGACGACGAACGGAGGGAACAACTGGGCAGGCCAATTGAGCGGTGTATCGTTTGGGCTTCTCGGCGTCTTCTTCACCGACGCCAATCACGGTACGGTCGTGGGTACCAACGGTACGATTCTGAACACAACAAATGGAGGAGTGGATTGGGTCAGTGAGTTGAGACCGGCATACAGTACTCTCACTCACGCTTACTTCGTCGACCCCGGCAACGGGTTTATCGTGGGATCGTCGGGGACAATTCTGAGTTTGGGCGACGGCACCACTTCGGTACACGACGATCAGGCGGGGAATGACTCTGCTCCAACTCAGTTTGTGCTGGAGCAGAACTATCCCAATCCATTCAACCCGGCAACGACATTCAGATTCTCACTCCCCGAGCGGGCAGATGTGGAACTTGCTATCTATGATCTGAACGGGCAGTTGGTTATTCGGCTAGTGAACGAACCACTTCCTGCGGGCTTTCATGAAGTTCGATGGGATGCGCATGGCCTTGCCAGTGGGGTGTACTTTGCTCGATTGTCGAGCGAGGGGTTCACCAGAACGCACAGGGTCACGCTTCTGAAGTAACGCATCTTCGGAATCGTAGAAGGACGTTAGGCGAGATCATCTCCGTCATTTTGGTGCACGAATTTTTGGAAAGCACGTCATGCTAAGGCGTGCTTTCTTGTTTTCAGCATCATACGGAAGGTCGCCAAGGTGCGAGAATCAGATCGCGAACTCGCCCTGTAGCCCTATCTTAACTTAAGAGAAGGACGGTGAGTTGTCCCTCTGTTCCAAAGAGAAGGGGCCGGTGCCTCCCTGCCGCTTCAGGACTCGTGGAGCAGCTTGGGATGAGTTTGAACGATAAAACCATAGGTTGGGACCCCCGGTTTCCTTCCACCGCTTTTTTTCTTTCTTTGTCTCAGCTTTTCTAATGCTTCCTCGCCACGTCAAATATTACAATTCTCAAGCTGACCTGAGTCGCCGGTTCCTCCACCCGGGAGGCAAATGGGCGAGTGAGAGGCTTTTGGTAATGATGCCGGGAATGGATGAGAGGTCAAGAGTACTGGAAATCGGCTGCGGCCTTGGTCATACGGCGAAGATGCTGCTCGGAAAAGTCCCCTGCTCATTTGTCGGTGTGGATGCCTCACCCAAAATGCTCAAGAGCGCCCGTGCTCTTCTTGCACAGTTTGGAGATCGTGTGACCCTTCATGAATGCGACCTCAAACATACCAGTCTCCCTTTCCAAAATGAGTCTGTCGATGTTGTTTATGCCGAGTCTGTTGTCGCTCTCATCGATCCACGTAAGGTCATGAAGGAAGCGAACCGAGTCCTCAAGAAGAACGGGACGGTCTTGATTAACGACCGCATCTGGAGCGAGAGCGTTACGATTGACGATCGAAAAAAATTCAACTCTATCGGCCAGTCACTGTACGGCTTTCCATTCGCCTCAGATGATCCCGGCACAGGAGGGGAGTGGCAGAAGGCTTTCGCCGAGTCAGGGTTTACTTGCGTTTCTGCAGAGAGGCTGAGTTTCGAGAATATTCCGGAAAGCGATTACCGACTCGAAGACCTGAGCAGGTGGGAAAAACTAACACGTGGCTTGAGGAAGCCGGGGATCTTTCTGCAGCTCTACCGCGACAGAAAGATCGCGACTTCACTTGCACATGTTTGGGACAACATGGAGCCCTGGTTATTTGTGGCACGGAAGGATTGAAAAAGCCGTGATGTTCGTATTAAGTAACATGAACACCCCAAAGCCGTAGTATGCAGGTGTTAGAAATTCTCCGCTAGCATCTAACACATCACCAAGAAAACAATTGCAATGTAATACCTGGTCACTGCTTCTGCTGCCTGAGGTAGGGATTAAGCCTTTTCATGACAGGGTTTCCAAGGTTTAGTTCAATTACCGTTGGTTGTGTTCATTTGTTTTTCTGGCGGCTCCCTGACTCCGCTCACGATTGGAGTCTTCAGCATGCCCCTCACCGTCTGGTGGTCATCCCTGTCGAAATCATCGAGACCAAGACGCAGGCTTTGGAGATCCGGGCTGAGCCGAAATGACCGTCCGATTCTATCCCAGAATGAGAAGAGAGCGCTGTAGTTGGAATCCGTTTCGGGTCGCCAGCGGGAATGGTGGATTTTGTGCATGGCCGGAGTCACGATCACCGCCCGCAGAGCGCGATCAAGCTTTTCCGGCAAGCCGATGTTCGCATGATGAAACTGGACGACCGTAAACATCATCGTCTCATACAGGACGAGCTCCCACAAGTGGATTCCAAGGATGATGATTAATGGAATTCTGAGGAGCGATGAGAATAAGATCTCGCCGACGTGGAAGCGACCCGCAGTAGTGACGTCCATATGCTTATCGGAGTGGTGAACCCGGTGGAAGCGCCAGAAAAATGGGAGGACGTGATTGATGCGGTGCCAGAGATATGTCCATGCGTCCAAGAGCATGATAGCGCCGACAGCATGACCCCAGATCGGTATTGCGAATGAGTCCTTGAGCCAGTGCATTACCCCGACGCCGTTTTCGTCAGCCCACGCAGATGTCCATGCCCAGAGGGCAATAAACACGAGCGAAATGAGGGCGGTGTTTAAGCCTCCGAGCACCAAATTGCGTATTGCGTGGCGACCGCGCTCGGGAAATGAGCCGCGAAAGAATTCGTAGAAAGGCCGGATACTTTCCCACAGAAACAAAACAACCAGTACGGCAACCAGGGTTATCGTCTGCGTTTTCTGTAGGCTTATGAGAAAGGTTTCCATAACAATTGTTGTTTCTTGGAGCGCTTGGCAGAAACAGGATGACTGACTTTAGTGTCTCGTTTCGATGAGTTCTTTGAGAAAGACTAGATAAACCAATCTCTCGCTGGCTAGCCCGGTTACACCTTCTTGCTGCATGCCGGATTGTATATTGTTTAATTCTCTTGCTGCACGTGAAAATATACACCGAGAGGAGTGAAAGAGCAATATGGGAACAAGGTGATGCCTGTAGACGTGGGCATGGTTATTTCTACTTCACTAGCCGCGTCCGGGGGAACGCCGCATACCAGCCGAACCAGAAGGCGCGGAAGGAGGAAAGTCGATCCAATGCGCGGCCATCCGCAGCGACTAAATTCCTTTCTGTTACTCTCCATGTCGTTCCAGTGGAATCGATCGCTTCGTCTTGTTGATCGTATGTCCTGAACCTAACGCCGTCCGTGCGGTACACCCGGTTGGCGCCGGATTGATCGGTCAACACTACCAAATCTAAATCCCCGATTCTATTCGTGTAAACGGGATTGTCTTCCAGGAACTCAGCCGCAATTGCCAATTGGTCGTTGGGATAATCGGGATGCCGGAGTGCCACTATCTCATCTTTGTTTCGCAGGGATTCATTCTTGAAGGGGGTGTTGAACATCAAATCATCGGTGGAAAAATAATCGCGATAGGCTGCACCCTCATCATAATCCCGGGCAAAGCCGGTTTGGATGTCCAACACTCTCGTTTCAGGGTGACGTCTTTTCCACTCACCCCACGTGGTGGTAACGACACTGTAGTACTCCAGTTCAATTCCTTTCCCTGCCAGAGGCCCCAGCACCGGTTTTCCCTCCATCGTACTCCACAGGGACTGAGTTGCCTGGTCATACATCAGTTTGTTGGATCGATACAAGAAGCCGCTGGTACCCAATTGGTGATCGATACCGTTATGTCGTGTCCTGTAGAGAATAACGGTCCCGCAAAGAGTACAATAAACGCCGGCAACCGGAATTCCACCTACAGTATCCACAAACATTTCGTGCCAGGCAAGGATCCGTTTGGGATAGGCCCGCACGTCCCCATTGATCTCTATGCCAAAGACGATGTCGTCATCATCAAGGTAGCCGGCGTCATTCGCTTCAAGCATATGGGGCGAGCGAAGAGGGGGGATGCCGTCTTGCTTCACGCCGCCCCATCGTATCTCATCCAGCCGGATAGTGCTGGTGTTTTTCCTGTCGAGAAAATATTTTGTGAACCGGGGATCGATCGGACGGTAGAGCTGTGCCTTAAAGTTGTCGTAGTCGGGAAGAACCGCTTGTTCTTTGTTCCAAAGCCATTCATACCAGGAGTTGAAATCGTACCCGAAGTTCTGGTCGGTTTTTTTCTCAAGTGTGCGAATGATCTCAGAGGTAACCGGGTCCCGAAGCAGGTATGCGACTTCAATTAACAACACTTCGTACTCCGGCTTCCAATCGCTCTCAATGGCTTGCAGTGTTTCATGTTTCGACGTAGAGGCAGTGAAAAAAGAGAGAAACTGGTTGATCTCGGATGGTGAGGGTATGGCATAAGGTGAAAAAACATTCGGGACAGGAAGTGTGGGGGATGGAGAGAAGATGCTCATAAACAACAAAACCAGGCAGGGTATCATAGTTTACAATGGGCGCATTTTGGACGTTAAATTTCTCTGGCTATATTGATATTACTGTTCAAGAAGAGATGCTGTTTCTTCCGCCATTGCCATGGCGATCACGGCGTTCCCCCGTTCACTCAAATGCATCCAATCAATGTAGACAGGTTCCTCTTCGTGGAGAAAGATGTCACTGAGATTGTGAAAAGACTTATCGGTGCGGACAGAAGTGGATTTGTCATGCACCATCCGGTAGGTTTCCATATACACTCTTTCCAGATGCTTCTGACTGTCGTACTCGGATTGCTCGTATTCACTCAGTTTGTTCTTGCCAAAGATCGTCGGTTGCCAGTAAAATTGAAATTTGAACTTGTACGACGCGGCGAGCGCCTTCACCAAACCTATGTTCTTCAAGTAGAGATCGACAGATTGCTCGGCCACGTGTGCATCAAAGTCAGGTTCGCTTTCCGTCTCCTTGATGCCCAAGATGCTTTTCGCAACGCGGACACTCGCAAGGTTGCTGACTGCATCTTTCAAGACCATTCCTCTCAGTTCCGGCAGCCGCTTCAGCATATTGAATTCCTGCACACGGTTGGCTTCATTCTGTGCCAGTCCGGGAATGCCTTGCTGGTATGCGGAGTAGGCATCGTTTATGCCATCGTAAAACACCACAGCGTCGGGAATATTTCCCTTTTGCAGTTCCCGAAGAAGGACAATGACTTCCTGTGTAGTGACAAAACCCGACTCACCAAAATTGACTACCTCAACTGTCGTTCCTCTTCTTCCAAGCTCTGCCGCGAGGATTGCGGGAATGGTGAACGAGTCTCGCGCTCCGGTACCCCACATGGTCGAACCGCCAAACATGAATATCCGCGGTACATGTTCAGATCCGATTTCCGGATTCGGCGTAAATCGCCTGCAGGTCGAGTCTATTGTGATGTACTTGCCCTTGTACGGTTTCCGATGCCAGTAGACGTACGGCTCCCATCGTGCGTCGAAGCTCTCATTGAATTCCTTAAAGTAGTCATTACCCCAGGAGACGTTCTTGTATGCGTCCGCTTTTGCGCGAACGTCGGGATTGCGCGGGTCAGGCGGGGTGAAGTAATCGACAACGAAGAGAGAAAGCACGACTTCCAATACGGCAAGGGAGAGC
>DASWHW010000011.1:0-2392 GCA_036397975.1 Bacteroidota bacterium | reverse complement strand
CAAATGGATATTCTGAAACGGCGGCACTTCTATTATTGGATTGTGACCTATCCGGTCATTCCGGGGATTATTGTGACATATGTTCTGTTTTTTGCTGCCTCATATTATGGTGGCCTGGGGGGTTTTGGAGTGGTCAAGGGTGCTGCAGAGATGGTTGTCTTTCTTCTCTTGATGATCGCGTTTGTCTCGTTGCTGTGGGTCTCACGAGGTCGCCGTGCGGCAATAACGAAATCGGTTCTTGCGGTGGGTGCCCATCCGGATGATATTGAGTTGGGGTGCGGCGGCGCATTGGCGAAGTTCAAGGACAACGGCTACAAGGTCTGCGGCCTTGTCATCACCTCAGGGGAGCGGGGGAACATCCTTCTGGCACAAGGAATAGATCGTAAGGCCGAAGCAGCTAATGGTGCAACTGCAATGGGTCTCGATGAACTCTGGGTGTGCAACTTCAAAGATACCGAGTTGAACACACAGATGAATGACATCAAAAGCGTTATAGAAGAGAAGATACGCACCACCAATGCGGAGATTGTCATCACTCAGTCTCCAAACGACATCCACCAGGATCACAAAGCAGTCTTCGATGCGACGAAGATCGCGGCACGAGGGGCGAGAACGCTGCTGTGCTATGAAGATGTTTCGACTGAGCCTCATTTTATCCCGAACTACTTCGTCGACATTACCGATTACATGGAAGATAAGATCCAGGCTGTTGAATCTCACAAGACACAAAAGCACAGATTGTACATGCAGCCTGATTCCATTAAAGGACGGGCATCGCATCGCGGGATGCAATCAGGAGTAAAATATGCTGAGGCATTTCTCCTCTACAAGGGAGTGGATACATGTCCATTGTAACGCTCCTGTTCATCGCGTCGGGCGTGATCGTGTTTGTTCTGGGATTGCAGACACTGCTCTTTGCACCGCTTGCGATCTACTATGAGTTTTGGAAAAGGAGATTTCTGAAACGATTTCAGAAGCCCGCCGTTCTGAAAGTCTCCGTTATTGTGCCTGCCTTCAACGAGGAAAACACGATTCTTCCTTCGGTTGAATCGATTCTCGCTTCAGACTATCCACACTTCGAGGTCATTGTGGTGAACGACGGATCGTCTGACCACACTGAACATCGACTGCGTCCGTTGGTTGATGCGAAAAGAATCACGTACATCAACAAGACAAATGAAGGGAAAGCCAGCGCTCTCAATGCAGGAATTCAACAAGCGACAGGGGAGATTGTTCTATTCACGGATGCCGATTCCTTCTTTCGTTCAGATACCATCGGAAATATGACACGCTGGTTCGCCGACTCTACCGTGCATGCTGTCAGCGGGAATGATGAGCCAATCGCTCCCTCAACGGCACTGCAGAAACTCCTGGTGATAACAACGCATATTGGATCAGGGTTCGTCCGGCGAGCACTCTCGGCGATCCGGGTGCTTCCGATTATCTCCGGGAACCTGGGGGCGGTGCGGAAAGAATGGCTGGAGAAGGTGCGTGGGTTTAGCGATCTCTGGGGGGAAGATCTCGATCTCACGTTCAAACTTCACAAAGCTGGTGCTCGTATTGTCTTCGACCCGGAGGCAAGAGTATTATGCGATGTGCCTGCAACACTCCGTGCTCTGTGGAACCAACGTGTCCGATGGATGCGAAGCTTTCTGAAGATATGTTCTCTCCACAGAGATCTGTTTTTCTCCAGGAAGTATTTTCCCTTTTCGTTCTATCTGCCAATGAACTGGCTGACGATGGTTCTTGTACCCTTGATGCAAATTGTCGCAATCGTCTTGCTGCCGGTTATTCTTCAACAGGGCATGTATCGATTTAATGGTATCCTGGAGGTGATAGCATACTGTGGCATCGCTGTATTTTTCGCGGTGTCGTTTTTTAGTATCTTGCTTGATCGGTCGTTCGATCATCTCAAGTATGTTCCTTTGTATGGATGGCTCATAATTCCATTCTCCTATTTTTACAACGTGGTTTTGACATATTCCCTTTACAAGGAATTCAAACGTGCTACGGAGAAGTGGCACAAGATTGAACGTCGGAACTTGCATCGGGTCGTTCTTGGAAGGAACAGGTTCGGCCGATACGCGGCCTGGGTCGGAGCAGGACTGGGTGTACTTGTGTACACCTTGATTACGTCGCTCACAGGATCGAAGGGGGGAGGGTATGCTTTGCCGATATCGGATCGCTTGTCGCCCCCGACAATCGCCGTGGCCACGCACTTCGATGCCTATACCAATCCGGAGGATGCCGTGACCTCAGTCCTCGACAGGAACGAGTCGCAGTCCGTGAACACCGTTGGGCTTGAAGCGGGGAGGGTGGAATGGAATTTTTTCAAATGGAAAGGACATGAATCGACGTGGAGCAATGACCAGAAGTCATCACGGTCGGACAT
>DASWHW010000010.1:0-15262 GCA_036397975.1 Bacteroidota bacterium | reverse complement strand
TCTCTCCGCGCTGCATCCTGACTCATGACTAGATTCGATTAGCTTTCGAGTTACGTGGCTACCTTTGTCCCACCGGGCAAAAGCATGCCATCCCGTGTAGAATCTCCTCTCGAATTGTTGGCATTTCCATTGAAATGTGACACCCTTGCCTCAGTTTCTTCTGGCACTCAATTGGATGATTAGATTCTTGATAGATGTTGTGGGACATGATGAGGGGAAGGTATGAATCTACTAGTCGTTGACGACGACAAAAACTACCGCGAATTAGCAAGCGAAGTCCTATCTCTGCAAGGCCACGTTGTCCACACCGCCGCAGATGGTGCAGAGGCTTATCAAATGCTTCAAACAGACAGAATTGAGATCGTGGTGTCGGACATTCGAATGCCCCGGCTCAACGGAATGGAGCTTCACCGTCTTATCCGTTTCAGCGAAAGCTATCGAAAAACTCCCTTCGTGTACATTTCCGGGTATCTTGACTACAGGTTGGGGAAGGTTATTGAAAACCCATCCATCGATTTTTTCATGAACAAGAACGAGCCTCTTTCCTTCCTCGTCGGTCTTGTTGAGGATATCGAGAATGAGCGGAGTCGAGAAGTGGACCCGGAGGAAATTGTAATCCTACCTAAGTAAGGATGGGGGAATTCGGCAGTCTGCCTAGGCAGAGAGTTTCACGACCTGCTCAAGAGCAGTTTTGTTCGCTGCAATCGTCTGCTTAATATTTCCTTCTGTGTGCGCTGCCGAAATAAACCCTGCCTCGAACTGCGAAGGTGCCAAATAAATACCGTGATCCAGCATCGCATTAAAGTACGCTGCATATTTTTTCACGTCGGAATTCAACGCTGATTGAAAATCACGGACAGGGGTATCAGCGAAAAAAAGGGTACCCATTGAACCCACGCGTTGTTGGATACAGGTAAGGCCCGCGTCTGTTAGGTTCTTCGCGATGCCGCCATCAAGTATCGCAGCCATATGCTCAAGATGGTCGTAAATTTCTTTGTTCTCATTGAGAAGTCTTAGCGTCGTGTATCCTGCTGCCATGGCAAGAGGGTTGCCCGAAAGAGTTCCTGCCTGATACATAGGTCCAATCGGGGCTACCATTTCCATAAGTTCTTTCTTCCCTCCATAAGCACCCACCGGGAGTCCCCCACCAATAATTTTCCCCAGGGTGGTGAGATCGGGGGAAACACCATAGAGCGCCTGTGCCCCACCTGCTGCCACACGGAACCCCGTCATGACTTCATCAAAAATGAGAACGATGTTGTGTCGGGAAGATACCTCGCGCAATTGAGCCAGGAAACCATGATAAGGTGGAACACATCCCATGTTTCCGACGACGGGCTCAACAATGATTGCCGCAATTTGATTTTTGTTCTGTTCGATCAACCGGCTAACAGAATCAATGTTGTTGAAGCGCGCATTGAGGGTAGCGGCGGCAAGTGATGCGGGAACACCAGGACTGTCAGGAACGCCTAACGTGAGCGCTCCTGAACCCGCTTTGATCAAGAATGAGTCAGAGTGTCCATGATAGCAACCTTCGAACTTGATAATTTTTTCTCTTCCTGCAAAGGCACGTGCAAGGCGAATGGCACTCATTGTTGCCTCAGTCCCTGAGTTTACCATGCGAACCATCTCGATGGAGGGGAGCATCCTACAAATCAATTCAGCTATTTTCACCTCCAATTCCGTTGGGGCGCCGAAGCTTGTACCGCTTCTTGCTGCTCGTTCGACAGCTTCAATAACCTCGGGATGCGCATGACCAAGAATCATCGGGCCCCAAGAACCGACGTAATCGATATACTCGTTGCCATCAACATCGGTGATGGTGGCACCTTTTGCTTCCCTAATGAAAACTGGATCGCGTCCAACTGATTTGAAAGCCCGAACCGGTGAATTAACCCCACCAGGAATGACTGCTTTTGCCCGTGAGAATAGGCCCGCTGATTTTGGATGCTTCATAAGAAATTCAATTGATGAAAGGAATTGCGCCTGCGAAAGCAACCGTCAGGTGCGAGAAGTGGTGTATGCGAATTAGAATTTCACAGGTTCAGCAAATTTAGCCAGCTCTTCAGACGAATGCTTTTCAACATCTGCATGCAAACTGTTTCCATGGGCATCCATGGTAACAATAGCGGGGAAGTCTTTCACTTTGATGTGCCACATTGCTTCGGGGACGCCGAGTTCCAGAAGATCGACCCCTTCCACTTCCGTTATGCAATTGGCGTAGTATTGCGCTGCTCCGCCGATTGCATTGAGATAGACTGCGCCATGTTCCTTGAGAGCTGCAAGAGTTTTTGGGCCCATCCCTCCTTTTCCCATAACGACCCGAATTCCAAGCTTTTTAATAATTTCTCCTTGATACGGTTCTTCCCGGATGCTCGTTGTTGGCCCCGCCGCTGTAATCTGCCACTTGTCTCCATGTTTGAGCGCGACCGGCCCGCAATGATAGAGAACTGCACCATTCAAGTCCACAGGTGAGTTGTGTGTCAGCATGTGGTGGTGAAATGCGTCGCGACCCGTATGAAGTGTCCCATTCAACAAGACCACGTCACCGACCATCAGACTCCGAATTTGAGCCTCTGCCAGCGGTGTTTTGAGAGACACTTCCCTTCCGGTTGCGGGAAGGCCTTTTTCTCTCGCCATCCTCACCGAAGGGGTATCCTCCCGATAAAGCCAGTGTTTCATACCGCCAGTATTCGAGTCAAGAACAACACCGAGTCGGCGAAATGCCCAGCAGTCATACGCGACCGATACAAAAAAGCACGCCGGCAGGCGGTTGAGTGCGCCAATCTTGCATCCGATCAATGTCACATTTCCTCCGAAACCCATCGTTCCAATTCCAAGCGTGTTTGCGTTTTCTACTACGTACGCTTCGAGTTTTGCAAGTTCCGCGTTTGGATTCAAGTCATCGAGTGTCCTGAACAGCTGTTGTTTTGCGTATGCATATCCTGATGTTCTGTCACCTCCAATGGCAACGCCGAGAGCACCGACACTGCACCCCTGTCCTTGGGCTTGGAATACCGCATGCATGATACACTTTCGAACTCCTTCCAGAGTTCGATCTGCTCTTCCCAGTTTTGGCAATTCCATCGGCAACGAATACTGGATATTCTTGTTCTCGCACCCTCCCCCTTTCAGAAGCAAGCGTACATCAATATCATCTTGTTCCCACTGCTCGAAGTGGATGACCGGTGTCCCTTCACCTAAATTATTTCCGCTGTTTTTTCCCGTCAGCGAATCAACGGAGTTCGGTCGGAGCTTGCCTGTGGCTGTCGCCTCTTCAATCGCTTCCTTGATCAGTTTCTTCATGGTGATCTGATTGGCACCAACGGGGGTCTTAATTTCAAATGTCGGCATGCCTGTATCCTGACAAATTGGGGCAACGTTATCGCATGCCATATCAACGTTGACCGTTATGGTCTGCAGGGCGAGGGATGACTGTGTTTTTGGTATCTCTGTTTCTGTCGCTCTGGCAAGTGCTCTACGCACATCAGGAGGAAGGTTGCTCGATGTTTCGGTTATGAGTTTCAGTATGCTCTCCTTAAACAGCTTCATGATTTATTCCTTTCTAATCTATGGGCATTTGAGGTATCAAACATGCGCATAGTTTGGTCGCGTGGTATAGGGGATTGGATCTTCAACGCCTGCAATTTGAAAGCCGCGCAAACGCAGAGCGCAACTATCGCATTCACCGCATGCAACGTCTTCATTTTGGTAGCATGACCAGGTGAGAGCAAAGGGCGCATTTAGACCCAATCCTTCTTGAACAATTTGTGCTTTGGAAAACTTGATTATCGGAGTTACAATGGCTATATGTGTCGTATTTTCTGTCCCTGTCTCAATGGCGAGTTCAAAGGCATCAAAAAACTCCCGACGACAATCCGGATATCCGGAAGAATCCTCTTCCACGGCTCCCACAATTATCGCTTGTGCCTTAAGCACCTCCGCCCAGCTCACTGCAACGGAGAGCATGTTTGCATTCCTGAACGGGACATACGATGACGGAATCCCCTCTCTTCGTAAATCAGCTTTTGGAAGTGGTATGGAAGGATTGGTAAGACTGGATCCGCCGAAGGTTTTCAGGTGTTGCATGGAAATCACGAGTCGGTCATCAACGCGAAAATGGTCGGCGAGCGCATGAAACGCTTTCAGCTCTCTTTGTTCCGTGCGCTGACCATAGCTCACATGGAGCAGGGCAAGGTTATACTCTTCTGACGCAATTGCCATTGCAACGCAACTGTCAAGCCCTCCGCTCGCCAAAACAACAGCGCGTTTGTTCATCACACACCCCTCGCCTCTGGTTCCCAGATATACTTATGCATCTGCAATTGGAACCGTGCGTTGAGTCCTTCTTCTAATATCCAGCCGGACAACTCCCTTGGAGAAAGTTCACCAAATACTGGCGAAAACAAAACTGGACATCTATCCTCCAGTTGATGCTGCCTGATAGTCTGAACAGCCCACTCGAAATCATTTCGATCTCCGACGACGAACTTGATTTCATCCGTCACCTTCAAATGCAAGATGTTTTCCCAGAGGTTTTTCTTCTCCATTCCACTACTCGGTGTCTTGATATCCATGATTCGCTCTACACGGCCATCGACACGGGAAATATCCAAGCTTCCACCTGTTTCCAGTAACACTTCGAAATCGAGATCGCAAAGCCTGGACATCAAATCATGCACATTGTCCTGCGCTAGTGGTTCTCCCCCCGTAATCTCAACCAGACGACACTTGTACTCCTTCACTTTCTCGATAATACTTTCGATGGACATTGATGTCCCCTCGTGAAAGGCGTACTCCGTGTCGCAATAGCTACATCGCAAATTACAGTACGTCAGCCGAACAAACACACAGGGCAAACCCATGTAACTGGATTCGCCCTGTATGCTGTGGAAAATCTCATTGATAACGAGTGACTTCATCGCAATAGGTACATAAATGGATAGAGGAAAGTACGCAGAAGGTGCAGGAAAATCAAGAAACGGAAACGAATCCGGGTTTCCCAGAAATCAGGAGATGTGCTATGGGTGGATGGTTAGGCGGCGCTTTCTTGCAAGAGAATTTGATATGGAAACGACGACAACCTCTTCATCAAGAGGCTTCAAGATAAAATCATCGACACCGAGTTTTTTTCCCGCTATAAGGATATCTCGATCGATTCGAGTTGCGAGAAACAAAAATGGAATCTGAGCCGTTTTCGTATGTGAGCTGGTGTGAAGGTAGAGGTCAAAGCCAAGTGGCCCATTCTCAAAGTTTACTTCAGACACAATAACGCTTGGTTCTGCAGCCTCGAGAATCTTGAGCGCCTCTTTGAAACCACCTGCAGAAGCAACTCTGTATCCACGGGCTGTCAACGCCGATGACAATGCTGTTAATATCCTCTCATCCTGATCAACGATGAGAACAAGAGGCTCAAGAGGACTCTCATTCCCATTCGATCTACCTTTTCCGTTCTTTGAAACCAATGCCTCCAAGAGGTTGATTCGTGTGACAATCGAACGGGCAGTCTCATTGCCCTGATCCAAGCCAAGCACCCGATCAATCATTTCTCTTGCACTCACTACTCTTGCCATTGTGAGATACTCCTGCGCCCGCTCCAAGTAATGCTCAATCTTTGCGGTGCGAAAATTGAAGACTACCTCATTTGGGAATTGGGCTGAGTCTTTTGGTTCCATTAAGAAGCTCCGAGCTTAAACTTGCGGTAATCAGAGAGGTTCTGATTGGATTGTGTGGAATTTCTAAGAAGGGGAGGAATTTCTTCCACCAATTTACTACAATGGATACATGCTTCTTGTGCCATGAGTCACCGGAGTCCGAGCACTGCGTGAAGGTACAAAGGTGACCGTTTCTCCAACATTAAAGAACAGGATGATCAGCAGCGGACAAACAATTACCCTCTCCTCATTCGACGCACGGGCAAAGATTGCTGTTTTTTTGCTGACTAGTACTTTTACCTTTTCACTCTCTTCCGCTGGTGGACTCATTCCCGGAGCGATACTCGCTTTCCTCGGTACATTGGTCTCCGATCTCAAGTTTTGGGAATTCATCAAGCGCTTACGATTTGTTGCATGGTTTGTCATTGTCATCATCATATCGAATGCTCTGACTGCAGGAGGTGCTGTGGCGTTGGAGTTCCGGGGGATGATTGCGACATGGGACGGCATTGCAGAAGGACTACTGCTTTCTGCGAGAATCATTCTTGTCCTCTGGCTTTCACTTTTGCTCGTATCATCCACCACCGTTCCCGAAATGATTGATGCGGTTGAAGCTTCACTCCAGCCCCTGCGAAGGAGACTTGGCTTCCTTCTGGTCATAATCAATCTGACGATAACCATGGGTCCGATGCTCGTGCGGACAGCACAAAGAATCAAGACAGCGCAAGTCGCAAGGGGTGCCGACGTTGATGGAGGCATCCTGGCTCAAATCCGATTTGCGATCTCGGCTGCAGTCCCCCTCTTTGCAAACTCATTTCGGATGTCCGATCAACTCGCAACCGCGATGGATTCAAGGTGTTATGATCCTGCTTTTCTCAGAACACCTTTTGCGGATCATCGACTGAATCAGAACGACGGGATTCTTGTCTTTTCCTCTGTGGGGCTTATGCTTCTGGTTGGGCTCGTGCTCATAGCCTCTACCTAACGGATTCTGCTTGCGGGTCTCGCCAGAGATAGCAGCTCATCCGCACCATAGAGTCGGTCTTCCATCACCATTCCCTTCTTTCGCAGAAGATGTGCACATCGCACGGTTTCCGGCTGATCATACCCATAGCTGGCAAGAAGGTTTTTGTCACGATAGAGCGTATTCGCCGTTCCGTCGAAAGCCACCTTCCCTCCAGCAAGGACAATAATTCGTGCCGCGATCTCCGCAAGAAGGTTCGTGTCATGCGAAACGATGATGATCGTAGTCCCACGCCTTCGCAATTGATGAAGTATATCCATCGTCGCATCCACACCGTGAGCATCCAAACCTGCGGTTGGTTCATCGAGTAACAGAAGCTTCGGGTTCATCACCAGAATTGAAGCGAAGGCAATCTTCCGTGCTTCGCCAATGCTCAACGTGAACGGTGATTTCTGCGCGATGATCTCAGGTTCAAATCCGACAAGACGGAGAACCTGCCAACACTTTTCCTTCTCTTGATCTCTGGAAACGCCGAAGTTTCTCATTGAGAAGCCAACCTCCCTCTCCACCGTTTCCTGAAAAAACTGTTGCTCCGGAAATTGAAAAAGAATTCCAATGTTTTTTCGAACTTCGGTCCACTGGTTTAACTCCCACGGCGCTTTCTCCCCCACAAGGACTTCCCCCTGCTGCGGACGCTGAAGACCGGCAAGCAACTGGAGAAGCGTTGACTTGCCACTCCCTTCCCGACCCAAGATGCCAACCGCCTCTCCCGACGCGAAAACCAATGAGAGGTCCCGAAATACCTCTGATACTCTCTGTTTGCTTCGGTACGAGAATGAAATGTTTCGGAGTTCAATTTGCACCGACTATCCCCAGTCTATACTCGAGAGGAACGGGGATTCCATATCCTTCCATCACCTCCGCTTTACAAAAGATCTCTTCGGGCTTGCCTCGTTCAACGACTCGTCCTTCATGAAGGATGAGCAATAAATTGGCGCGCAGTGCCTCCTCCGGGAATTGTGTCACGAGAAGAACTCCAACCTCAAGCTCCTTCCGGAGCTGGTCGACCAGCGCCAGAACCTCGTTGCGGGATGAACTTGGAAGAAACGACGTAGCCTCGTCAAGGACTAGGTACATCGGCTCCAATACCATTACGGCCGCTATTGCGAGTCTTTGTTTTTCGCCTCCGGAGAGGTCCATGGGTGACACATGTCGAAGATTTTCGAGATGAAATTGTTCCAGTACCATGTCCGTTTTTTCCCGCATCATTCTCCGCGGGACGCTGAGGTTTTGCAGACCAAAAGCGATTTCTCTTTCAACCGTTGGTGACGTGATTGCCGTGTTCGGATCCTGGAAGATCATACCAACGCGTCGTCGTATCGTTCGCACGTTCTCTAGTGTTACAGGATGGCCATCAATTATTACCGACCCGCCCGTTGGTTGCACCAACCCGTTAAGGCATCGGGTAAGGGTCGTTTTGCCTGACCCGTTCGCTCCCATCAACGCCACCATATCTCCTTTTTCAACCTTCAGATTCACATCAGAAAGAACATTTTCCGATGCAAGAGGAAACTTATAGGAAAGGTCTTTTGTCTCAATCATCTGTCGGCGTCCGAGAAAACGACGAGAGAATCTTCGGGGTCCCCGTGAACGCCAATGAATCGCCCTGCTGGAAAATCAAAAGCCCCTCCACCCCATTCGTCCGACGCAATAACTCCATTCCTCGTTCCCTTCCAAGCACGAAAATCAGGGTGGAGAGCGCATCAGCGTCTGTGGCATTTGACGACACGACCGTTGCGCTCACGAGGTCTCTCACAGGCATTCCGGTTTTTGGGTTGAGGATGTGATGATAACGAACACCGTCTTCGATAAAGTAGCGTTGGTAGTCCCCTGAGGTGGAGATACCGGCATTCCCGACTTTGAATTTCCCAAAGTACTGTCCATCCTTCCTCGGATGGCGAATATATATTGATGCGACCGTACTATCGAACATTTTTGTCCCGCTCCATCCCACTCCCAAATTTCCACCCAGATCAACGATGGCTTTGTGCACTCCCCCCGATCTGAGTTTCTGTAGAGCCTTCTCCACTGCGTATCCCTTGGCGATGGCGCCCAAATCGATTCCCATACCTGGCTGTTGCAGAAACACCGTACGATTAATTATGGAAAGCTTCTTATATCCAACGTACCGAAGGATCGTTTGGATCTGCTCATCTGTTGGCGTTTGGGGACGTTCAGAGAGAAAGTCCCATGCCTTTACAAGTGGTTCAACTGTGATGTCAAACGCTCCGTCTGACGATCGACTATATTGCAGCGCGGTTTCTAGAAGCGAGTTCAGTTCCGAAGAGATTATGATGCTATCGTGGCCCGCGTGCTTGTTGACGGTTCCAACTTCGCTCGTATCATTGTAGTCTGTTGCCATCATTTCAACACGTCGGATTTCAGCAATTGCAGAATCCATCATTGCGAAAGCTTGTTCATCCGAGATTTCCTCGTCGTACACACTCACTGTGAGAAACGTATCCATTGCCGTAGCATCCTTCACGAGGGGGCGCTTTTCATGCGAGCACGAAACTACACAGCATACACTGAGAATAAACAGAATACACTTTATGAGGGAGCGATCCCTTCCTTTCATTATCCGGTCACTCCCTTGATTTCGGGTTTGTCGTTCGAAAGAATCTTCACCCATACATGATTCGGGACGCAGACGATAACTTCGCCTCCCCGCGATCGCCAACCGGTTCGTACGCAAACGTGATTAGGACAGTCAGCTCGCGTAACGCCAACCTTACCCCCTCGGACTTCAATCGTAACGTCACCAATTCTTCCCTGAGCCGTGACCACTTTGTTCGCGTCCAGAGGAAGTTTATAGGCAAGTTGGTCTCCTATCATAACAATCGCAGATGAGCCTGGCGTTGTAAGCGATGAGATACCCCAGAAAACGGCAATGGTAACACCGAGCAGCGTGAGAGAAAGTACCTTATCGGCTACCGTGAGTGTCCGGAACATGTTCAAAACGCCCGCGGAATGAAAGAGCCCATTCTTTCCAGAATCTGATGGAGACGGACAGCAATCCAGCCGACCACCGTGCCTCCAATCAGCGCCGAGGAAAGTAACATGGGAAAAAGAATGAGAACCGCCGTCGACTGTACAAAGAGGAGAACAACGATGAACATCTGTGCGATAACGTGGACGAATGCGCCCACCAAACTTATCCCAAAGATGCTGAAGAGATCGCCTGTCATTCTCTTAAGTGCGGACATGACGAGGGCTGAGGAAACGCCGCCTGCAAAGGCCAGGAGAAAACCAGGTGAAAAAATAGATCCGACAAGGAGTGAACCTGCCACCACGCGAATGAGAACAATTATTAGGACATCTGTCAGTCCGAATGTGTAAAGGGCCAGAAGTGTTGACACGTTTGCCAACCCTATTTTCAGGAAAGGCAGCGGCATCGGGATAAACGATTCGAGAACAAAGAGTGCAATGCCTACAATGGAAAAAAAGGACATTGTGGTAAGATGACGGGAGGATCGGGGCATCTACACTCTTACGTTAGGTAATTGTGGACAGTAATCACTATGGAGTAACGACATGTGTGAGCATTAGGATAAATAGGAGGACACCCAGTCCAATACGGTACCAAACGAAAATCATGGTTGTGCTCTTCATGAGATACCGAAGGAGCCATGCAATCGCCGCGTATCCTGAGATTCCCGACACTATCGTTGCAATGACCAGATTCATATTCCCGAACTGAAATACCGAATGATCGATTTTCATCAACTCATAGAGCCCACTCCCCAAGACTGCGGGAATGCTCAAAAGAAACGAGAACCGCGCGGCAGAGGCTCTGTCGAATTTCAAGAATAGGCCGGCAGTAATGGTCGTTCCAGAGCGAGACGAACCCGGTATCAGCGCAAGAACCTGCGCTAGTCCAATCAAAAGAGAATCCGTCAGAGTCACTTCCTCAATTGAACGGGAGTGGCTGGCTACCCGCTCGGCAATCCAGAGAAAGATCGCAAGGACGATGAGACTTGACGCAATGACAATAAGATTTTTGGTAAAGACGCCCTCGATAACATCCTTGGCAAGAAGTCCAATCACCACCACAGGAATCGTCCCAAGAACGATATAGAGGAAAAGCCTGGATTCGCGGGAGTATTCGGAAAATCTTTTTTCTTTTGTGCGAACATCCCTAAACAATGCCCTCGTCATTCCCCAGAGATCTTTGGAAAAGTAAATCAACACTGCTGCAACCGTTCCGAGCTGTATCACCGCCAGGAAGGCCGTCCAGGCCTGCGTATTTTCCGGTGTCACGAATCCGAGGAGTTTTCCGGTGAGGGTAAGATGGGCTGTGCTGCTGATTGGGAGAAATTCTGTTAAACCTTGAACGATTCCGAGAAGAACGGCGTGAAATGGCTGCAAATACAACTCCTCATTCTTGAAAATGACCGTGAAGAAGGTAGCGGTTCAACAAGAAAAAAACAAACAGTGGAGGGCGTCCCCCATGTATGCTCGAATAATTGATGCAGAAGCTACGAGTTTCTCGTAAATCTTTTTCGTTGACATCGGTTCTCTCCGTTGCTATATTCATTCACCTCCCTGTCTAGTCACTCCCTAAAACTTTTCTCTCATAAACATAACAGCGATGAACAAGAAAATTCTTGTGGTGGATGACGATCCACTATTTGTGGAGTTAGCAAAAGATATCATTGAAGCTGACGGCATCGAAGTGGTTTCTGCCATACACGGAGCCGATGCGCTGGAGAAGTTGACAAGGGAGACCGTCGACCTTGTCATATGTGATATCGAGATGCCTGTGATGGATGGGATTTCCTTCAGCCTAAAATTGAGGGAGCTAAACCCAACTCTCCCGCTCGTGTTTGTTACGGGATCAACGGACGAAGCGATTCTTCGTCGGGCACGCGCACTGAGCGCAGGGAACTTGATTCCAAAGACGAACCTCGTTTCCAAACTTGCCTCGTTGACTGGATCGCTTCTCCTCTCACACGCCTGAAACTGACTTCTCTGGAATAGCACAAAGTTCCGTCAAGACGCCATGGGTCGACTCGGGATGGAGAAATGCGATCTGCATTCCTTCTGCGCCTTCCCGGGGCTCCGCGTCAATAAGCTCTACTCCCTTTCTCTTCGCTTCTTCAAGTGCCGTTGGAACGTCCTGAACCGCGAAGGCAACATGATGGACTCCTTCACCCCGTTTGGCAATAAACTTCCCCACGGGTCCCGCGGGATCAGTTGATTCCAACAGTTCGATCTTTGTCTCACCAACCTTGAAAAAAGCTGTCTTCACTTTTTGATCCTCCACCTCCTCGATTCGGTAACAATGAAGGCCGAGCACCTCCTCGTAATAACGAATAGCTTCCTCAAGATTTCTGACGGCAATCCCGATGTGCTCAAGGTGTGAGATGTTCATGGCATATTCCTAAATGACGATTCGTTCCTGATACTCGCCAAAGATACCACGCAATACATTGCAAATCTCCCCAACGCTCGCATACGCACGAACTGCTTCCAGGATCGGCGGCATGAGGTTCGATTCACCCTCCGCAGCAAGTCGAACTCGCGCCAATGCTGCCTGGCAATTCGTGGTATCTCTTTCGGCACGGATTTTTTGGAGAAATCGAACCTGCTCCTGCTGCACTCGCTGATCGATGGTTAAGAGGCCGGTGACCACGGGCTCGTCCACCTGAAACTTGTTGAGTCCAACAATGACTCTTTCACCCGCCTCCATCTGCTGGTTAATGCGATACGCAGACCGCTGAATTTCCGTTTGAACAAAGCCGGCTTCGATTGCAGCAACCATTCCTCCGAGCGCTTCCACGCTATCGAGATAGCCCCGCGCTTCCTGCTCGATACGGTCCGTCATGGCTTCAACGTAGTACGAGCCGGCCAACGGATCGACGGTGTTCGCAATTCCGCTTTCATGCGCAACAATCTGTTGTGTCCGAAGCGCAACCATTGCTGCTTCCTCGCTGGGGAGAGCAAGGGCTTCGTCCCTGGCATTGGTGTGGAGACTTTGGGTCCCTCCAAGAACGGCGGCAAGAGTTTGAATTGTCACTCGCACAATATTATTCTCGATCTGCTGGGCTGTCAGCGTCGATCCGGCAGTTTGTGTGTGAAAACGCAACATCATGGACCGCGGGTTCTTTGCCTTAAAGCGCTTCTCCATGATTTTCGCCCAGAGCCTCCTCGCTGCCCGGTACTTTGCCACTTCTTCAAGCAAGTCATTGTGCGCGTTGAAAAAGAAGGAAAGCTGTGGGGCGAAGTTATCAATATCGAGACCGGCATGCAGTGCGGCTTCTACGTACGCAATCCCATCTCCAAGCGTGAAAGCCACTTCCTGTGCCGCAGTGGAACCCGCTTCACGAATGTGGTAACCCGAGATGGAGATCGTATTCCAACGAGGAACCTCTTTGGCGCAATACGCGAAGATATCCGTAATCAATCGCATTGACGCCTTGGGCGGATAAATATAGGTTCCGCGGGCGATGTACTCCTTCAGGATATCGTTCTGGATGGTTCCGCCGATTCTGTCAGCGGGAACTCCGTGCTTCTCAGCAACTGCAATGTACATTGCAAGGAGCACAGCGGCCGGGGCGTTGATCGTCATGGAGGTTGTGACCTTGTCGAGAGGAATCCCCTCAAAAAGGATTTCCATATCGGCCAGGGTATCAATGGCGACGCCCACCTTCCCTACTTCTCCGTCCGCCATGGGATCGTCACTATCATACCCTATCTGTGTAGGCAGATCGAATGCAACGGAAAGTCCTGACTGCCCCTGAGAAAGAAGGTACCGATAGCGCTCATTCGATTCACGCGCCGTACCAAACCCCGCATATTGACGCATCGTCCACAATTTGCCGCGGTACATCGAAGGTTGAATTCCCCGCGTGTAGGGAAACTCACCGGGAAATCCCACATCGCGAAGGTAACGTTCATCTGGATTTTGCGGTGGAGTGTAGAGCGGCTCGACTGGCGTAAACGAAACCGTGGAGAATTCCTTCAAGCGCTCCGGATACTTCGCGACGCCAGGATTGTACGCAGTTTCTCTCCAGTTCTCGAGAGCCTTTGGGACTGAGGTCTGGCGTGAAGAGGATAACTTGGTTTTTCTTTTAGTACCCATTGCTATTATCTGCTGAACGGGCTCGCATCGACAAGTTCTCCAACCGGATGTTGTGTAATGACCTCGCCGTCCCCTCCTCATCGAAGGAGAACCATCTTCTTCATTGAGGTATGATCGTTGACCCGAAGGCGATAAAGATAAATACCGCTTGCCTGTCCGATTGTACTGAATTGCACCGTATGAGAACCGGCTGGGTACTTCCCAACTGCAAGCGTTTCGACGGCGCGTCCAGCGATATCATAGACCGTCAGTTCAACTTCTGAAGAAACAGGCAGGTCAAACCTAATCGTGGTACTCGGATTGAACGGATTCGGAAAGTTTTGGTGAAGGACATACGATTTTACAATGCCGAATTGGGGTTTGACACCAGTCGTCGACGTGACATAAACCAGAAAATTCTCCCCGAAATTCCACCGATCCTCCTCGCCAGGTCCACCATCTGCGTTGACGCTGTTCGCAACAGAGTAGAGTGTATCTATAATTCCCGGTGTTGCCGGGGCGCGGTACTTGAACTGCCAGTTGATTGTATCGCTGGTAGCAAACTTCGGATGCGTGTGTGTTACCTCCAGGCTGTCCGCGGGATCAAACGACAGCAACTGTGTGTCGACCGAATCGACGATACCCATGTCACCAAAGAATGCAGCGACATCAAAGCCAGCAGCAATATTGCTGTCCTTATACACGGAAACAGTATACATTCCCTCTGTTCCAGCTTCAAGACTATCAGGACCTTCAATCCAGACGCGAACGGAGGAATCAAGACTATCGCTGTGACAGAAACATCCATCC
This sequence comes from Bacteroidota bacterium, assembly GCA_036397975.1. Lineage (GTDB taxonomy): Bacteria > Bacteroidota > Ignavibacteria > UBA10030 > UBA6906 > SZUA-287. The sequence continues at coordinate 711 of DASWHW010000010.1, read as the reverse complement.
CGAACAAAAGACCCAACCCCCGGCTTCATCGTCTGCCCAACGATGCCGCTGCTTAGCAAGAATTCGTAACCACAAAAGGCCATCAGCCCGATGATGCTCAATGCGGTAACAATTGTTCGCGTCCGCAAATTGTTTCCTTTCTGAATGTTCGCTCTTAATAAAGGAAATTTTCTTGTTCCAATCACCAAAAAAAAGCCCCGCTTGAGCGGGGCTTTGGAAGTCACAGTTCACTTCAGCACCATCAATCTCTTCACGCTCTGGAAGCGATTGCCGCCGTTGAGCGGCTGTGCTTCGAGCCGGTAGAAGTCCACACCACTCGCGGCGTTCGATGCGATCCACCGAACCTCGTGGTAGCCCGCGGGACGTTCTTCGTTCACCAACGTGGCCATTTCCCGACCAAGCATGTGTTACAACTTCACGCTCACTCTGCTCTCGACAGGGAGTTGATACTGAATCTTTGTCGATGGGTTGAATGGATTAGGAGAGTTCTGGTCGAGGGCAAAGACGGTTGGTCCTGTGTACCGTATGATCACTGATTTAGTCCAGATTGATCCGCTGGCCCGACAGGTCTACAACCTCGTCGGGTCATGGACCATCCACACTGCTGAACCGGATACGAAGGGAACCCTCGCGGCAATGCCAACGCGCCGTGGTACAGCCAAATTTACACCCCTCTTTAATTCTCCCCTCGAAGGGGAGATTCAGTTGATG
>DASWHW010000009.1:0-64527 GCA_036397975.1 Bacteroidota bacterium | reverse complement strand
CAGTTCCTCTTCAGTTCGACGGGCCGTGGATTCCGGTGGCATGGGCCGCGGAAGCTCTCGGACTCTGGTACATCGGTCTCAAGTCAAAGAGTACAGGTACTCTCGTCGCATCATTCCTGATATTTGTCGTCTCCATTGCCACGCTTCCGGTTGTGAACTTCATGCATTCTTTTTTTGACCCAGTGACCAACCGGTATCAGTTCGCCCTTTTCTTCAACAAGCCATTCCTGTCGGGCGCATTTGTCATGGCGGCATTGTTCGCGGCAGCGTATCTCGCACGGAAGTTTGCTCCTGGTCCCGGCGGGTTTCATGTGGTGGGTGGAAGAATCCTGTCTGTTGCAGCGGCCATCGGGCTTCTCATCCTCCTTAGTGTGGACGTTGACCATTCCTTCTCAACCTCGTATTCAAATCAGCAATCGGAAGCAGTGAGACTCTATGAACAGAATCCGGAGCTCGCAGGGACACTCCCACCCATAGAGTATTTCGGCGATGAAAGCAGGTTCATTCTCTCGGGTCTTTGGGCGTTGTACTCAATGGCTCTCATCTCGATCGGCTTTTACCGCAAGAATACACCGATTCGTATTCTTGCGATGGTTATATTCGGCTGCACAATCATCAAGGTTGCGTGGGATTCCTTCGTCTACCTGGATGGTTTTTTCAGAATCGCATCCCTCCTCGGACTTGGTGTGGTTCTATTCATCGTTTCCTATCTCTACCAAAAGTACAAGGGAATCTTTGATGAAAGCGCGACTGCTTCTTAGTTGCACGGCACTTATTGTTCTCTCCTGGACCGTCTTCGGACAATCGGATTACTCTCAATGGCAATTCCGCAAGAAGATATCAACGCAGAACGAACAAGGTTTGGTGCGCGTCCTCGTCGACGACGAGTTGCATGATCGGTCTACCCCCACGCTCTCTGATCTCCGTATCGTCAACACTGAGGGAAGGGAGGTTCCCTTCGTGATTCTTCGGGGTGAAGAATGGAGGACGAGCGAAAAACGCGTCGGAAAGGTGCTCAACAATTCTGTCGATCCACGAGGTAATTCCACTGTCGTTCTTGACCTTGCAGAACGGGGTAATTCCCACAATCAGGTTCGCTTGGTTCTCGATGGGCACAATTACCGTAGGCGCGTTGACATCTATGGTGGCGACGATGCGCGCACCTGGAATCTATTGCGGAATGATGGCGCTATATTCGACTTCAGTTCCCGTGATGACTCGATAGCACAGACAACCGTCCGATATCCAGCAGCGATCTTTCGATATCTCAAGATCGTGATCCTTAATGAGGGAGCGCCACCGATGATTGTCCGCGACGTCATCTCTTCGTCGGAAACGTATCCCACCCGCACGACTCGGAAGATCAATACGCAAACAATAAATCGAGTGAAAGACGGTCCGCGCAAGCAGAGTTTCCTCTTGATCGATGCTGAAAACAAAAACATTCCGTTGCTCCAGGTTGACCTTGAGACGAGTCTAGAGAACTTCTACCGCACCGTCTACATCCTGGCAGGAAATGACTCTGCCACGTTACACCGGGTTGGAACAGATGTGGTATTCCGCTATAGGACTGCGTCATTCAACAACGAAAAGCTTAGCATAGCTTTTCCGCCCACGCCTGCACGTTATCTCAAGATCATATTTTTGGATGGTGACGATCAGCCAGTTCCGATTACCAACGCTCAGGCAACGTCACTTCAATACACGATCGTCTTTCGTCCCTATAAAAATCCGCAGTGGTTTCTCATTGCTAATCCTGGATCAATGGCCCCCTCCTATGACCTTGCTCGGACACTGCGGTACGTTGACCTGGATAGTGCTCCTAAGGTGTCTCCAGGCCAGTTGGAGGTAAACCCTGAATATGCACCCCGCGATGAAAGGCCATGGAGCGATCGGTACCCTGCCCTTTTGTGGGGAGTCTTTATTGGCGTTTTCCTCGTTCTCGCTCTCCTCGTAATCCGCCTGTTGAAGAGTGGCCAGACAGAAACATCATAACTATGGCCGATGAGATGAGGATTACAAAAATAGAAAGACAGAAGAAACTCCGGAACAGGGTCAGTATTTTCGTTGACGACCAGTTCGCTGCCGGCGTATCGGAGGAAACGCTTTTGCAGGCCAAGCTCCGGCCGGGTGATCAGATATCCAGAGAGAGTCTGGATTCACTCACGGCCGACGAAACGTTGTTCCAAGCAAAACAATCAGCTCTCCGCCTCCTTTCATACCGCCCCCGATCTGAAAAAGAAATCAGAAACTACCTCCGCACCAAGGAATTCTCTGATGAAAACATTGATCAGGTTCTATCGAACTTACGCACGAGCGGGATGGTTAATGACCGCGAGTTCGCGCGCGCATATATTCGCAACGCATTAACTCTGAGACCAATCGGAAGAATTCTTCTCAGGCGAAAGCTTCTCCTCCTCGGGATCGAACCCACTATGGTTGAGGAGGCTCTTAACGAAGAATGTGGGCCGGAAGATCAATTGAGTGCAGCAGACGTCGCCGCAGAAAAAATCATGCGCCGTGTGGGGAAAAGAGGCGATCCGGACAAAGCAAAATCGCGTCTTGTCGCTGCCCTTCTCCGGAAGGGTTTCCCGTATAGTGTCGTCAAAGAGGTAGTGGCCAAGCACTTCAGCGCGTCATCCGACGAATAGGATTTTCTCACGTGTGTATGGGAGGGAATGAATCATGAACCGTATCGTGTTCGATATCGAAACGCTCGCCTATCCGTTGGATACCTTCGACGGGGAACAGCAAGAGTACTTGTTGAAATTCGCGAAGACCGAAGAGGAAAGAAAAGAGGCTCTTCTTCGTCTGAACCTTACTCCTTTGACAGCACGTGTCCTCGCCATTGGCATGCTCAATCCCGATACGAACAAGGGGCAAGTACTCTACCAGGGACCTGGAGATGCCGGCGGTCCGTCTGAGGATGGAAATGTTGAATTCACTCCTTGTGATGAAAAAGAGATACTGATGGCATTCTGGAAATCCATCGTCCACTATCCACAGTTCATAACATTCAACGGACGCTCATTCGATTGTCCTTTTCTCATGCTCCGATCAGCGGTCCTGGGTGTGAAAACCACCCGCAACCTCATGGGGTATCGGTATGAATCCCGCGAGCATTGCGATCTCCTGGAACAGTTCACCTTCTACGGCGCCGTCCGAAAATTCAATCTCGATTTCTTCTGCAAGAGTTTTGGCATAAAGAGTCCCAAAAGTACTGGGATAACAGGCCTTGATCTCGGCAGCCTTTTTGAGCAGAGAAAATTTCGCACTATTGCCGAATATTGTATGAATGACGTCCGGGCAACTGCCGAGCTCTTTCGCCGCTGGCATTCCTTCCTCTCGTTCGACAAATCAAATTAGAGCCTCCTGCAACTTTCCTCCACCCCTTGCGTATCTCCGTCTAAAGAACTATATTCGTCTACACGAATATAAGGATTCACGAAATGCAAAAGATGGCAACGCTTTTTCGAGCGCTCGCTGACCCGTCGCGATTGAGGATTATCCATCTTCTCTTCTCCAGTGGCGAATTGTGCGTCTGCGATCTCGAATCGGTTCTCGGCATAACACAGACGAAGGTCTCCCGGCACCTCGGATACCTACGACGCACTGGGCTAATAAAGGCGAGGAAACAGGGATTGTGGATGCTTTATTCCATAGTCCCTTCACTCACCAAGGAACAACGTGACGTTCTGGACTGCGCCCGAAAGCTCATGGAAGGAAATGAAAAAACAATCCGGGACAAGCAGAGGCTCGTCTCAAATATTCGGCGGGGATGCTGCGCGACATTTTCCAATGTCAAGTTTGGACAGATTCCCGCTTCACTTCAATAAGGAGACAATGATGGACACGGAAAAGAAGATAAAGGACGCTGTTGTCGAGAGATATACGGATGCTGCTCTACAGGACAGTGGATGCTGCTCGTCTTCCTGTGGATGTGGTGGGGATAATGCCCCCGGTATGAATGAACAATATTCATCAACAGATCAGCGGATTCTTGAGGAGGCCGACCTGGGATTGGGATGCGGCAACCCCACGGCTTTCGCCGAACTTAAGAATGGTATGACAGTCCTCGATTTGGGATCGGGTGCCGGAATCGACGTCTTCCTCGCCGCGAAGGAAGTGGGACCGACAGGCAAGGCGATCGGGCTTGATATGACTCCTGCGATGATTGATCGCGCCACGAAGAACAAAGAGAAACTCGGCATCGCAAATGTCGAATTTGTTCTCGGCTCAATCGACTCTATGCCTCTTCAGTCCGACTCTGTTGACTATGTCCTGAGCAACTGCGTTTTGAACCTAGTGCCGGACAAGCGAAAAGCATTTCTCGAGATGTTCCGCGTACTTAGAGCGAACGGCCGGTTCACAGTTTCCGATATCGTCACGGTTGGCGAAGTGAACGAAGACGCCAGGAACAACCTCTCCCTCTGGACGAACTGCGTGAGCGGAGCTGTCGAGAAACAACAGTATGTCGAAGAACTTCGCAAGGCCGGTTTTTCTGATGTAAGAATAATGAAGGAAAGGACCGTCAATACGTTTAGCGAATATGGCTTCGGTTTGGTAAGCATCACCGTCACGGGTACCAAATGAAAAACATCTCCATTCGAGACGCGTCGCGCAATGATCTTGAGGATATAGTTAGGCTCCTGGAAGCCGCAGACCTGCCGACCATCGGGGTCTCGGAACACGTTCAGGGATTTCTTGTTGCGCAACGGGATGGCTCGATTATTGGCGCCATTGGTCTGGAAGATTACGGGCAGGCTTCATTGCTTCGCTCAGCGGTTGTTGATGCATCCCTACGGCAATATGGTATCGGCTCAAAATTGTTCAATGCATGTTTTCAAAAGGCGCGCTCGAAGGGAATCCAATCATTGTTTCTCCTCACCAACACTGCCGAACACTTTTTCCATAAGAAGGGATTTCGCCGCATCAACCGAGCGGAAGTTCCGGAGGCAGTTGCATCATCTGTTGAATTCACCGATGCCTGTCCATCTCATGCAGCATGCATGAAGCTGGATCTCGTTCCGCATGTCCTCATCGTCTGCACGGGAAACTCCTGCAGGAGTCAGATGGCAGAGGGATGGTTGCAGCATTTTGGAGGAACGAGAATCAAGGCATCCAGCGCGGGAACACACCCCTCGTTTGTTCATCCTGTCGCGATTGAGGTTATGAGCGAGGCAGGCATTGACATTACACCTCATTCATCGAAGTCAGTGAATGACTTCATGAGGACACAACTCGATCACGTGGTCACCGTCTGTGACCATGCCCGCGAGAGCTGTCCGGTCATTCCTGGGCTTCATACGACAGAGCATATTCCCTTTGACGATCCGGCAGAGTTCGCGGGACCTCGAGAGGAACAACTGGAGGAGTTTCGCCGCATTCGTGATCTGATTCGAGATGAGATGAAACAATTAAGCGATCGTGTATTGCAGGGGTAGATAAGACAAAACTGTGTTCAAATGTTCAAGAAAAACCGGGCACCCCGGCTTTTCTATTTCAGAATTCTTGCTGCTACCGCGGCACACGCGGCCATCGCTTCGCAATTTCATGGTAAGTCATCGCGGCTGCTCCCAGCTTGAGAATATCCCACCACGAAAAGATCATAAAACCCGAGGTAAAGGCAGCACTGAAATTATGAATGTGGTAAGTGTACAGATGAAGCGTTCCACACGAGAAGACAACAACAAGCCCTAACCCCATAGATACGAACGTCCAAGCCAAACCATCCTGCTTCTGAAGAAGATAACCCACGAGAGCCGCCGCGATTGGAAAGCCCGCAAGATACCCCCCTGTCACTCCAACGAGCTTCACGATACCAAATCCAGCGCCGGAGAAAACCGGGGCGCCGAGTAATCCCGCAACCAGGTAAAGTATCTGGCTTAGTGCTCCGTTCCGCGGTCCCAAGAGGGCTCCTGCAAGCAAAACAAACAATGTTTGCAAAGTAAAAGGTACAGGGTAATTGGGAATCTCAACCTGCGCCCCAATAGCAGTCAACGCTGCAAAAAAAACAATCCAGAGAGTCTGCATTCCAACACCTTGGTTGGCAAGACTGAAATATCTTGTCAGGGATATTCTTGAGGGATTTGAGTTCATCCAGGCTCCATTAGTATTTTCTGTTTGGATTTGCAGGTCAAGTGTTTGAGGTGACCAAAAGTATAGAAATCACTTCAGAAAGTCAATCATCGAAGGAGTGGCCGTGTTCTCTCATGTCTTTTCGTCGGCCAAAACCTGTTGTCATTCGAGTGCGCATTCTTTATACTATCCTATTCCTCCCCGCTGTTCACGACCAAAGGATCCCTAGTATGAAGAAGTTACTTTTTGTCGCATTGGCCGCGTTGTTATTTGATTCGTCATTGTTGGCTCTCGAAAAGTTCCGCCAAATAAGAATAAACGTTCCCAACCACCAAATACTCGCCAGCATTTGGGATTCCGGAACCGATTTCGAGGGGAGCACCGGAAAAATTGGTGGTCCAATGGAATTTGTTGTGGGGGATTTCGAACTCCAGCAACTCTCGGCACGCAATATTCCTTACGAAGTTATTATCGATGATCTCGCTGCGTATACTTCGTCCCGAATTTCTTCGGAGCCCTTTAACCCGCTCGGCTTCGGGTATGGCAGCATGGGAGGATTCTACACGTTCACGGAAGTCCTTCAACAGTTGGACTCAATGCACACTCTCTATCCCAACCTAATCACCGTTCGGGATTCAGTTGGGGGGAGCCACGAAGGAAGAGCATTGTGGGCCGTGAAGATCTCCGACAATCCGACAATGGCTGAACCGGATGAGCCCGAGGTCCTCTATACCGCCCTTCATCATGCCCGGGAACCTCAGGGAATGATGACGGTTCTCTACTACATGTGGTGGTTGCTTGAACACTACGGAACAGATCCTGAAGCAACTTATCTCATCAACAACAGACAGCTATGGTTTATTCCGGTGGTGAATCCCGATGGTTACGTCTACAATCAAACCACAAACCCAAATGGTGGCGGGTTCTGGAGAAAGAATCGTAGGAACAACGGCGGCTCATACGGGGTCGACCCTAATAGAAACTATGGTCCGTTCTATATGTGGAATTCATCGAACGGCGGCTCAAGCACATCGCCGAGCAGCGACACGTACCGCGGACCGGCGCCATTCTCCGAGCCGGAGAACCAGACCATCGATACTTTCATGCGTTCGCATAATATCAGGACGTGTTTCAACTACCACACGTACAGTAATCTATTGATTTTTCCATGGGGATATGCATCTCGGGAGAGCAACGACTCTCTCCTTTTCCGCGAATGGTCATACCACATGATTGCCAACAACCATTATACAAGCGGCACGGATCTTCAAACGGTCAACTATTCTACCAGAGGGAATTCGGACGATTATATGTATGGCGACACCACAAAACCACAGACCTATACCATGACCCCGGAAGTCGGCACGACGGGCTTCTGGCCATCACAAGCAGAAATCCTCCCGCTTGCAATTGAGAACCTCCCGATGAACAACCTGCTCGCACACTACGCAGGTTCTACTCCTAAAATAAAAAAATACTCCTTTGTTGATTCAAACGGGAATGGGTTTGTTGAGAGGGGTGAGAACTTCGTTCTGACCATGGACGTGTTTAATGCCGGAGTTGGAGCGGGATCCGATATTTCAGTAACTGTATCATCAACGTCGCCATTTGTCAACCTGACGCCCGGTTCTGCCAACATCAATACATTGGCCGGACGAGCCACGGCTCCTGTTGCACTCAATGGTACAGTTGCACCCAATGCGCCTTCAGGAATTTCGACAAGAATCCTGGTCAACATTACAGACCTGGAAGGCTACACAAAAAATGACACGCTGACAATGTTTATCGGTATTCCAACCCTCGCATTCGCGGACAGTGCAGATAATGGGACAGCGAATTGGAGTACCGGCCAGGGGTGGGGCGTTTCCACTGATGCTTTCAGCGGGCTGTATTCGTTCACGGACAGTCCCACAGGAAATTATCAATCGAACGCCAACAACGCCCTCACGTTGAACTCTCAAGTCAACCTCCTGGCAGCGAACTATGTCTGTCTCAAGTATTGGACGAAATGGGCGGTCGAACCAACATGGGACTTTGCATTGCTCGAAGTCTCTTCAAACAACGGAGCAACATGGACGAACGTTCGGACTCCCCATTCGCATTCCGGATCGGGACGAAGCGGTGGACAACAACCGGCGAATGCGTGGGGATATGAAAGTTTTGTGCCGGGGTTGACATGGATCGAGGAGGCGGTCGATTTATCTGCTTATGCGGGATCGCAGATAAGACTTCGCTTTCGCCTTGCCAGTGACGGCGGTGAACAACGTGATGGATTTTATGTCGATAATATCCGAGTGTACGCGTATACCACTTCAGTGGATACCATCGTAACAATCGCTCCGCTGTCGATAACGTTACAGGGTGTTACCGGAACTCGGTTGGACGACTCGTTTTCGATCCACAACAATACTTCAAATCCTGTGTCGATTACGATCGCAGAGTCGCTGCACACCACCGTTGGCAAACCATCCGAAGATTCATCACCAGTGACATTCTCGACAATCATCAATGACGCCCGGGGTGATAATTTCCTCCAAGGGGTCGATGTCCTTGATGTGCAGTATCAAATCCGGACGATCCCTGTAATCGGGTCGCTCCTCGATCTCAAGATTCGAATGGTGAACCCGGATAGTGCTGTTGCCGGATTCATTTCGCTGGACACCGATCAGGATTTTGGAACGGGACAATGGCCCGTGCCATGGATGCTCGGACCAGCGGGACGTGACGTTGGCTCCGAGTATGAAATTCTTGTGGATGTCAGCGGAAGACTTGCGGATTCTTTAGGGCTGGGAAACAATCCCGTCGCGGCAATTTTTCGAACATCAGATAACTCCCTCGTTCTCCCCCTCTTTCCAACAATCACGCATGACTCCGTTCTCACGGTTGTCATTAATTCAATTCCGCTTGGTACACTTGGAATCAATGATCCCGACCATAAGATCAATGTCGCTTCAACGTTCGCGCGCATTGAAGGTGTTCCATTGCCGGACTACGCTCCAGATTGGGGTCACGGCGCCATTGATGGTGAATCCGGCGTCTCTTGGATGAGAGTCAATACAACTTCATTGAATGTCAATGCCGGGGATTCAGCCACGATCCCGTTCGCAGTTCTAGCCGCGAAGCCACCCGGAACCTACGGTGCGAGTTTTCTGATCGACGGCATCGGCCAAGGTGTTCTTGATATTCCAGTCCAGTTGATGGTCAACAGTCTTGGCCTTCCAAAAATGCAGTTGAGCGCGACAGGAGTCTCGGATACACTTGGGATCGGAGCAAGCTCCAACACCGAGATCACCATAACAAACAACGGATCAAGCACTCTGTATTGGTTCTTTCTCGATTCAACAGCGGGCTCATGGCACTCTGTTGCTCCAACCTTCGGCGCTACTAATCCATCTTCATCAACTAATGTCACCGTTGGTCTCAATGCAGTAGGATTGACACCTAATACACTCTACATCGCAAATGTAATTCTTGTCAGCAACGATTCATCTCAATCATTGCGGACGTTTCCAGTCCAGCTTTTTGTTCCGCCAAGTGTTAGTGTGGATGAACGACACACGATACTTCCCACAGATTTTGCCCTGCATCAGAACTATCCAAACCCGTTCAATCCCCAAACAACGATTGCGTTTGATCTCCCCCGGGATGTCCAGGTGAAGCTAAAGCTATACAATGTTATCGGACAGGAAATTGGGGTGCTGCTTGACGAGCGCATGAAAGGCGGCTACCATGCCGTTCAAGTTTCTGCAAACGCCCATCGTTTGACGAGTGGCGTGTACTTTTACAGGATCATCGCTGGAGAGTTCAGTTCAATTCGCAAGATGATACTCTTGCAATAGCGACCGATGAAATCATGCATTGACCCGTTTCGCAACCTCTCTTTCGAGGCAACGATGATATTTGGGAAGCTCAAGCATCCAAAATACCCCTTGCAGGGTTATCTCAATTTTGTTATCTTTACGCCCTGAATTTGGAGGGATGTAGGGTTTCCCTGCGGGATGACCTCAAAAATCCACCTTTCTGTCGTTAGATCTCTATTCCATGAGCACATTCAAGGTGTTTTCCGGGCGATCCAACCGTCCCCTTGCCGAAAAAATTGCGGCAGAAATAGGGAGCTCTCTTGGAAAATGCGAAATCAAAACGTTCAGTGACGGTGAGATCTGGGTAAAGTACAGTGACAACATCCGTGGCAGTGATGTTTTCATTATCCAGTCGACAAATCCCCCGGCAGAAAATCTGATCGAATTACTGATCATGATTGATGCGGCGAAGAGAGCATCTGCACGGAAGGTTGCGGCGGTGATTCCCTATTTCGGGTACGCAAGGCAGGATCGGAAAGATCAACCCCGCGTTTCTATCTCTGCTAAACTGGTAGCAAACCTGATTACCAAGGCGGGAGCAGACAGAGTGATCACGATGGATCTGCACGCTCCTCAGATTCAAGGTTTCTTTGATATTCCGGTAGACCATCTGTACTCTTCTGCAGTTCTGGTAAAGTACTTCAAGAAGAGGAAGATTTCGAACCTTGCTGTCGCTTCTCCCGATGTCGGGGGAATCAAGATGGCAAGAGCCTACGCAAAACGGCTCGAAGCAGAGTTGATTGTGATCGACAAACGTCGGCCGCGGCAGAACGAAGCGGAAATCATGAACATCATCGGCGATGCGAAAGGAAAGAATATCCTGATTGTTGATGATCTGGTCGATACCGCCGGGACACTGTGCAATGCTACACGAGCATTGAAGAGCGCGGGGGCAAAGGACGTGTACGCTGCGTGTACTCATCCGGTACTCTCGGGAAACGCAATTGACCGATTGAGTGCGTCCGGCCTCTCGAAGATGATCGTGACCGATTCTCTGGTTGTCCGGAACAAGCCGGAGTTGATCGAAGTTGAGTCGGTCGCTCATATCTTTGCAGAAGCGATGAAGAGAACATTCAAGCATATGTCCATCAGTTCTCTCTTTGATATTGATAAAGGCTGAAAAAGTTTATAGGAAGGATAAATCATGTCGGAATTAGTTCTTAAAGCGCAGGTGCGCGAAACGTCTGCAAGAGCTGCGAAGCATCTTCGCGCCGAGGGGAAAGTCCCCGGGGTGTTCTATGCACATGGAGAGGGCAACATCAGTATTGAAGTCCCCGGCCCAAGCCTGAAACCCCTGATCTACACGTCAGAGACTCATATCATTGATCTGCAACTCAATGACGGAGGATCGAAAAAATGCATCCTGCGGGATGTTCAGTTCGATCCTGTCAGCGACATGCCGATCCATTTCGATCTCCAGGGGTTGAGGGAGGACGAGGCGTTGACTCTGGAAATCCCCGTCGTGCTGACGGGTGGTACGCCTGTCGGAGTCCGCGAGGGTGGAGTGCTGCAGCATATCATCCACAAAATCAAAGTGAGTTGTTTGCCGCGGCATATCCCCGAGAAAATTGCGGTGGAGGTCGGAACCCTTGCGATCAATGACTTTATCCACGTCCGCGATCTCAATGTCGCCAATGTCACTATCTTGGACAACCAGGACAGTTCAATCGTAGGTGTTATGCCGCCGACGGTTGAAAAGGCACCAGAGGTTGAAGTGGTCGCTGAAGTTGAAGGAATTCCGGCAGAACCTGAAGTCGTTGGTAAGGGAAAGAAGGACGATGAGGAGGATGAAGAAAAGCCGGTGAAGGGGAAAGAGTCGGTGAAGGGGAAAGAGAAGGACGAAAAGTAGACCGGTAATGTGAATCCCACAATTGTTGTCGGCCTTGGCAATCCCGGTACGCAGTATCGCTCGACACGACACAATATTGGATTCATGGTGGTCGATGCGATATGCGATCGGTTCGACATCTCGCTGAAATGGGGTTCCGGTGAGTTTCTTTGGGAACAGATTCAAGACGATGGCCGTTTCCTTATCGTCGCAAAGCCGATGACGTACATGAACGCAAGTGGCGGCGTTGTCACGGCACTGTTGAACGACTTACACCAAACGGCGGAACATCTCCTGGTAGTTGTTGACGATGCGGACCTCCCCTTGGGCAAACTTCGGATAAGGGAGCGGGGAAGTCACGGGGGGCATAATGGCCTTCGCTCAATCATCGAGGATCTGGGGACTGAAGATTTTCCCAGGCTCCGGATGGGTATTCACCCGGGAAAAGAAATAGCAGATCTGGCCGAGTTCGTTCTGTCGCCGTTTGATTCGAATGAGATAGATACTGCGCAAGCAGTGGTTCAACGGGCGGTACTGGCTATTACGGATTGCACACGAACTGATTTTGCGGTGCTCATGAACAATTATAATAACTAGAGGGACTTCCTCCGAATGCTCCCCTGCTCTTCACCTTCGACAAGAGAAGGCGCAGAAGGGCCACCTAATTCACATTAGAGTCCAGAGGGAAAACATATGAATCAAAAACAACAAATCTACGAAACCACGGTCATCGTGAATGCATCTCTTGATGACGCGCAAATAGAATCGACAATTGCGCGCGTGCAGGAGACCATCACAAAGAACGGCGGCACAATTACCGCGCTGAACAAATGGGGTCGCAAACGTCTCGCGTATCCTATCCACAAAAAAACCAACGGATATTACGTTCATATTGAATTCGAGGGTCCCCCTTCATCCATCGGGGTTCTTGAACGTGCCTACAGTCTCGATGAACTTATCCTCCGCCATCTCACGATCAAACTCAGTAAGAACGCTTTGAAAGCCCGTGCTGCGTCTCTTGTCAAGGCCGCTCAAGAACCCGTCGAAGAGACGCCTGCCTTTAGTACACGCGAACCATTATTCACCGACAACGAGAGTAAAAAATGAGAAACGCCACCAAAGGAAAAGAACGGGGAACACGAAGACCTCGCCGCGATCGCGACAACCAGGGGGGGCCGCGTAAGAAACGCACTTGCCGGTTCACCGCAGAAAAAGTAATCTACATAGATTATAAAGATGAGAAGATGCTCCAACGATTTACAACGGAGCAGGGAAAAATCATTCCCCGCCGGATTACCGGAACATCTGCAAAATATCAGCGTCAGCTTGTTACCGCAATCAAGCGCGCCCGGCACCTTGCATTGTTGCCATTTGTATCTGACTCGATACGTTAAGGAGAAACTGATGAAAGTCATTTTACGAAAAGAACACGAAAAACTCGGGGCAATCGGGTCTGTTGTCGACGTGAAGGATGGATTCGCGCGGAACTTCTTGATCCCAAAAGGGTTCGCATATCCCGCAAGCGCTGGAAGCATGAGAGCCCTCGAAGAGGAAAAGAAATCTGCGGAACAGCGCAGCCACAAGGAACAGCATGCAGCCGAACATCGGGCGGCTGAACTCGAAAGGGTGTCCATTACCCTTCAGATGAAGGTCGGAGAAGACGAAAAGCTCTTTGGCGCTGTCACGTCGCAAATGATCGGTGAGGCTCTGAAGGAAAAAGGCATCGAGATTGACAAACGCTCGATCGATCTTGAAGAACCCATCAAAGCCCTCGGTATCTACACCGTGGACGTGAAGCTACATCCGCAAGTAACCGGCAAGGTGAAGGTCTGGGTCGTTCGTGAATAATTATTAACAGTATACATGGAAGAACCCGTTCGCGTTCAATAACCGAACGGGTTTTCTGTTTTTCACCGGCTCCACCGTTACTTGACTTTCCTTCCTAAACGAAATATCATGTAGCGGTGTGCCGCAACGATTGATCAACGTATATGTGAGGCGAACATATTCATGGCAAAATCTACTCAAACTCTCGACGAGGTAACGATTCGATTTGTTGGAGACTCGGGGGACGGAATGCAACTGACCGGCACCCAGTTTACGAACACCGCAGCACTTGTCGGCAATGACCTCAGTACCCTTCCAGACTTCCCGGCAGAAATCCGCGCTCCTGCGGGAACAACATATGGTGTCAGCGGATTTCAAATTCACTTCGGGAGCCAAGACATTCTCACTCCCGGCGATACGTGTGACGTTCTCGTTGCGATGAACCCGGCCGCTCTCATCACCAACATCAAATTATTGAAATCCGGCGGCATCATCATCGCCAACACCGACGCGTTCACAGAAAAGAACCTTCGGATGGCGGGATACTCCGCAAATCCACTCGAAGATGATTCCCTCAGCGGCTACAATCTTCAAAAGGTTGGCATAACCAAACTGACAGCCAATGCCCTCGTTGATATGAAGCTTTCTACGAAGGTGATCGACAAGTGCAAGAACTTCTTCGCGCTCGGATTGATGTACTGGATGTACAACCGTCCATTGGACCAATCGATAAGATTCATTGAAGCAAAATTTGGGGAAAAGGATCCACAACTCGCCGAAGCGAACCTCCGTGTGTTAAAGGCAGGGTTTAATTATGGCGACACGACGGAAGTGTTCACCACCCGCTATGAGGTCAAGCCTGCAAAGCTTCCTCCAGGCAAATACCGGAACATTATGGGGAATACTGCAACGGCTCTCGGACTTGTTGCGGCGGCAAAGAAGGCTGGTCTGCAACTATTCCTCGGCTCCTATCCAATCACTCCGGCCAGTGACATTCTTCATGAACTTTCACGATTGAAAAACTTTGATGTCAAAACGTTCCAGGCAGAGGACGAAATTGCAGCGGTCTGTTCAGCCATTGGCGCATCCTATGCCGGCGCTCTTGCGGTGACTACCACCAGCGGTCCTGGAATGGCGCTGAAGACGGAGGCAATTGGACTCGCTGTTATGCTGGAACTCCCGCTCGTGATCATCGATGTGCAACGTGGGGGACCTAGCACCGGCCTCCCGACAAAGACAGAACAAGCGGATTTGCTCCAAGCAGTTCACGGTCGTAATAGCGAAGCTCCGCTTTGTGTCATTGCTGCATCGACCCCGGCAGATTGCTTCGAGGCCGCGTACGAGGCCTGTCGTCTCGCAATCAAATTTATGACGCCTGTTATCTGTCTTACCGACGGATACCTCGCGAATGGTGCGGAGCCCTGGAAGATTCCCGCCGTTGAGGATTTGAAAGAAATCCCGGTAAATTTTGCCAAGAACCCCGAGGGATTCCATCCCTACTCCCGCGATGAAAACACCCTTGCCCGGCCTTGGGCAATTCCAGGCACACCCGGGTTGGAACACCGCATCGGCGGTATCGAGAAGGAAAACATCACTGGAAACATCAGTTATGATCCTGACAATCATGACCTGATGGTGAGATTGCGTGCGGAGAAAA
This sequence comes from Bacteroidota bacterium, assembly GCA_036397975.1. Taxonomy (GTDB): domain Bacteria; phylum Bacteroidota; class Ignavibacteria; order UBA10030; family UBA6906; genus SZUA-287. Next base: position 49,277 of record DASWHW010000009.1, on the reverse strand, counting down.
TCGAACGGATCGCCGATGATATTCCTCTCCAAACCGTACACGGTCCTGAAGAGGGAGATGTTTTAGTGTTGGGATGGGGCGGGACATTTGGCTCTACTCGGAGCGCGGTGAATCGCGCTCAGGCAAAGGGACTTGCGGTGGCTCATGCACACCTGCGTTACGTTAATCCTTTCCCCCGCAATCTCGGCGAGATTCTGTACAAATACAAAAAGGTTCTCATTCCGGAAATCAATACCGGTCAACTCCTCAAGCTCATCAGGGCTAAGTATCTTGTGCCGGCAGTGGGCTATGATGCCGTAAAAGGACTCCCCCTTCGTGCTGAGGACATCGAGCAAAAAATTCAAGATATCATTGGAGGAAAGAATGGCTGAGACAATAACGACTGGCCCGGACCCGGTGAAACTGACAGTGAAGGATTTTCAAACCGACCAGGATGTCCGTTGGTGTCCGGGGTGCGGTGATTATTCGATTCTTGCACAGGTGCAGCGCGTGATGCCGGAGTTTTCGCACAAGAAAGAGGACTACGTAACAATTTCAGGAATTGGATGCTCGAGCCGGTTTCCTTATTACATGAATACGTTCGGTTTGCATAGCATCCACGGCAGAGCACCGGCGTTTGCCACGGGCGTGAAGATCGCAAACCCACAACTTCAGGTGTGGGTAGCAACAGGTGACGGTGATGGACTAAGTATCGGCGGCAATCATATCATACACCTCCTGCGCCGCAATGTGAGTATCAAGGTGTTGTTGTTCAATAATGAAATATACGGCCTCACCAAAGGACAATACTCCCCTACCTCGCGAATGGGACAGGTCACCAAGTCCACACCCTCCGGCTCGATCGATAATCCCTTTGTCCCGGTTTCTCTTGCCCTCGGTGCAGGTGCGACATTTGTTGCCAGAACGATGGATCGCGATCCGAAGCATTTGCAGGAAATCGTTCGTAAAGCGGAGGCACACCGGGGCACGGCGTTCATAGAAATCTATCAGAACTGCAATGTTTTTAACGATGGTGCCTTCTTTCCGTTCACCGAAAAAGAGACAAGAGACGACAACGTTGTGTATCTGGAGCATGAAAAGCCGCTTCTCTTCGGCAAGAAGAAACAGAATGGGATCCGATTGAACGGATTTACACCCGAGGCGGTTTCGCTCGAGGATGGTAAGTTCTCCGCAAACGATCTTCTTGTTCACGACCAGAATGACTCGACGCTTGCATTCATTCTTGCCAACATGATCCACAACCCAACTCTTCCCCGTCCTATGGGAATTTTTCTTGAGCAGTCAAGACCATTGTATGAAGAGGAGGTCGTAAACCAGATTGCGAAAATGAAAAGTAAGAAAGGTGAAGGAAATCTTCAATCATTGTTGGACGGTGATGAAAACTGGGTGATACAATAATTGACACGTTGTTCGTCAATGCGCAAAGCCCTCACTCTTAGAGGGCTTTGTTGTTATGATAAACCAAAGTGGTTTGGTTTGTTGTTGAACGATTCTTTATATTGACACTAAATTTTGTCACACTACTGCCTCCTCAATGAACGCAGATCCCGCGCAGGTTGCATCCATTCTTCAACGCCACAAGTCTTTTGTTCTCACGACTCACGTCAATCCTGATGGCGATGGGTTGGGGTCAGAAATCGCAATCGAAGATTGGCTTCTCGCACACCGCAAGAAAGTCACCATCATCAATTTCAATCCTACTCCGGTAGTCTACCGATTTCTTGACTCACGGAATTCTATCCAGGTATTTGATCCCGCCATCCACGAGGAGATAATTAAGAGTGCGGAAGTTGTTTTTGTCCTTGATACGAACAATCTCGACCGGTTGCGAACGATGAAGGATCCCATCGTGCAGAGCTCGGCGCTAAAAGTATGCATCGACCACCATCTGAATCCAGCCCCCTTTGCATCGAAGTATCTACTGGACGACAATGCCACCTCGACCGGAGAGATCGTGTATCATCTTCTTCGGCAACTGGAGGGAGAAACCCTTAGCCCGCAATCAGCAAAGGCATTGTATTGTGCAATCATGACGGATACAGGTTCCTTCCGTTATCCCCGCGTTGACCCCGAGACGCATCGAATTGTTGCTCATCTGATCGAGTGTGGAGCCGATCCGGTTGCGATTTTTCAAGAGGTCTATGAACGTTGGACTGCAGGACGGATGCAGCTTCTTGGAAAAGCCCTTGCCGAAATAGATACCTCGTACGGTGGTTCGCTGGCTCATCTCACCATCACCCGAGAAATGCTTCGTTCTACCGGGACTCTCGAAGAGGACACAGATAATTTTACGACCTACCCTATGAGCATCGACGGAGTAAAAGCGGGGATACTATTTCTCGAGATGGAGAATGGTGTGAAGATAAGTTTTCGTTCGAAAGGCGACATCCCAATAAACATGCTTGCACAGGAATTTGGCGGAGGGGGACACATGAATGCCGCTGGCGCCCGTATTTTTGACAGGGACCTTTCAGCAGTTGAAAAGGATGTACTGCACGCAGCGAAAAAGTTCATTTCACTGCAAACCAAGGCAGGCATCGAATGATACGACTGAAAATCGAGCAATCGCTTCTCAAGCAAATACGAGCGGATGTTATCGCAATATTTGTTCCATCAGATGACAAGGGTTTTCGGAGTCATGTGAAGAATTTGAAGTCCATGCTCGGCGAGGATGCAGCCCCCTTAGCGATGGGGTCATTCAAAGGAAAGCAAAACGAAACGCTCCTCCTCTACCCAACCCGATTCAAATCTTCTCGCTTATTACTCGTCGGCGCAGGGGACTCCGCAAAAACAAGCCTTGAAACTCTCAGGCGGTCGGCTGCAACTGCCGCGAAAGAAGCCCAGGCGTTGAAGACCCGATCGTTGTGCATCATGCTGCCGAACCCTGGCACTGTGGAACAAGTCGAGAGCGGGTCCGCAGACTTATGGGAAAATATTGGCCTTGCTTTGTGCGAAGGAGCGGCACTGTCCCTCTATAAATTCGAGAAGTACTTCTCCAAGGAAAACAAATGCGAAAGCATTCTTAAGGAGGTTCGTGTCGGGTGCGAAGAACGAAGCAAGGCCGCACCGATATCCCGTGGAATCAGAATTGCAAAAACGCTGATTGAGGCGACGTACCTTGCCCGCGACCTCGAAAACGCTCCAGGGAACGAGATATTCCCCGATGCACTGGCAAAACGTGCAGCGGCCTCAGGGCGAGCTTATGGTTTCAAAGTCTCGTCTTTGCAACGGCAAAAGATGCGACAACTGGGAATGGGGGGACTTCTCGGAGTTGCCCAAGGAAGTGATCATCCTCCCCGGTTTATTATCATGGAATATAACCGTGCGAAGCGGAAGTTCGGCACAGTTGTGCTTGTGGGTAAAGGCGTCACGTTTGACGCGGGAGGAATATCCATAAAGCCCGCTGCTGGCATGGGAGAAATGAAAATGGATATGTCTGGGGGTGCTGCTGTTATTGGAACAATGCAAGCAGCTGCAGCGTTAAGATTGCCAGTGCACCTTGTTGGACTTGTGCCGGCCACGGAAAATCTTCTCGGCGGTGCAGCTGTTAAACCGGGCGACATACTCCGCCATCCAAACGGCAAAACGTCTGAGGTGGACAATACGGATGCGGAGGGGAGATTGATCCTTGCCGATGCTCTTTCCTACGCTTCACGATTTCAACCGGACGTTGTCATCGATCTCGCAACACTCACTGGTGCCTGTGTGGTTGCTCTGGGACATTATGCCACGGGCATGATGGGCAATCACCAACCGACGATGGATGCTCTTTCGAAGTCCGGTGAACGAACCTACGAGCGGGTGTGGCAACTTCCGATGTTCGAAGAATATGAAAAGCTGATCAAAAGCGACGTCGCGGATGTCAAGAATGTTGGCGGACGCTGGGGGGGCGCGATCGCCGCAGCCATGTTCCTCAAACACTTCATCGGAAAGTACAATTGGGTTCACCTGGACATCGCTGGAACGGCAATTTTGGAGGAAAATCTTGACTACATTCCGAAAGGTGGATCAGGCGTGGGGGTCCGCCTCTTGGTGGATTTCTTAAGACATCGAAAAGGAAAAGGGGGAACAATATGAAACGAATCCAGTGGGTTTTTCTTCTGTGCGGGATTACAGTCTCAAGTCAAGCGCAACACCAGCCGGGAAGGTCTGAAGGGTTTCGATCGCAGACTCCGATTATCTTTGAGGCAATCCCATTGCCCGGAGACTCTGGGAAACAAAGAATCGACGTTCACTTCCGAATACCAGAGCGGCTCTTTGTTCTCGTCCGCAACGACGAGCCCGATGCGAAAGGCGAATATCTTGCCAGAGGAGAAGTAGCTGTTGAGCTGTTGGACAAGGAGTCAGTTTCCTTTGCACGCGCTCTTCAGAAAGTGACCATTACTTCACCCACTTCAAATCCGGAACCCGGAAGTATGGAAACCTATCAGGGCATGATGACCTTCAGCGTCCCGTCCGGAGAATACACGATTTTGATGGAGGTGGATGATCTCGAGTCAGGCAGGCGAGTTCTCGATAGGAATCGTCGTGTTTCGACTTTTGGACTGAAGAAGAGTGAGTCGAAACCTGTACCCTTGTTTGTTAATCCGATTATCGAAGATACGTCCGGTAGATTTGTTACTCCCCAGAATTTTGGCGGGAACCCGTTGTTTGGCAAACCCGGGGCTCTTCTTCTCGCTCTCCCAAACACTCTTTCCCCTGAACATATCACAAGTATAACGTATGCGATACGTTCTGATGATGAGGAAGATAGATTCACCCTGGAAGATACTGTGTCGAACCCGGTCATCTTCGAAAAAACAACTCTTCAGCCAATCGAGACTCAGAAGAGTATTCGATACCAGATTGTTCCTTCAACGGAGAGCAGCATGCTGGAGGTACCGATACCGCTAGAACGACTTCCTCTTCGATCATTTTCTCTTTCTCTTCAAATCAGGTCGGGAAAAGAAACTGAGGAAATTACCAAGAAGTTTGTTACACTCTGGCCGGACATGCCTCGTTCTCTTCGGGATGTTGAGTATGCCCTGGAAATGTTGAATTATATCACGCGACCTTCGCAACTCGATTCGCTGCGATCCGGGTCGTACGAGGAACAGAGGCGGAATCTGGAAACATTCTGGCGGGGTAAGGATCCTCGAAAGGACACTCCTATCAACGGGGCAATGGCAGAATACTATCGACGGGTGGACTACGCAACGCACCACTACTCATCGTTGCGCGATAACGATGGAGCGAAGACAGACCGGGGAAGGATCTACATTCTTCATGGTCCTCCAACAAAAATTGAACGCACGCTCAATCCGACATCGGGCTACAAGGAAGAGTGGTCATACTCATCGTCCGGCAAGGTATTTCTCTTCGTCGATGAGAATAAATCCGGAAGATACACTCTCGTCAGCAGTCGGACTATATGAAACCGATCGTTGCAATCACTGTGGGAGATTGCAATGGCATTGGTCCCGAAGTCGCGATAAAGGCCGCCCTTCTTCCTCGCATTCGATCAAAGTGTATTCCTCTCCTCATCGGGCCAGAAGATGTGTTTGCGTACTACGCGGGAAAGTTGGGACGAAAGGTGAACTTTCTTCCATTGGAAATTTGTGAAGTTCGCCGCCTTGGTAACTCTTCGCGGGATTCACTTAACTTGTTCATCCCCTCAGGCTTCACACGCTATCAGCCCACTCCCGGAAAGATCTCCCGCGGAGCCGGAGCAATAGCGGCAACTGCAATCGAGTGCGCAGTCCGGCTTGCGATGGATGGCCATGCAAACGCCATCGTTACCGCACCTATTTCGAAGAGAAGTTTGCACAAAACCGGCATCCTGTACCCTGGACATACCGAGTTCCTACAAGCGCTTACGGGTTCGAAGCGGAGTGTCATGATTCTCTCATCTTCTTCGATGAAGGTTGGACTTGCATCGGTTCATGTCCCTTTACGAAAAATATCAACGTCTCTTACTCGATCAGGTTTGAAATCAACCATACGAGTCACCCTAGAGGCACTTCGAAACGATTGGAGGATTCGCCGTCCACGAATTGCGATACTGGGACTTAATCCCCACGCTGGTGAGAACGGCGACATCGGCAGGGAGGAATTGGAGATCATCCGCCCCGTTATTCGAAGTTTCAAAAGCTCAAAGGTGGAGGGGCCATTTCCTGCTGATGCATTCTTCGGGCGTCTTTCAACTTCACGCTACGATGCGATAGTCGCGATGTATCACGACCAAGGACTCATACCGCTTAAAATGAGTGCACGCGGGACGGCTGTAAATGTAACGGCGGGGCTCCCCATTGTCAGAACCTCTCCCGATCACGGAACGGCGTTTGACATCGCCGGCAAGAATAAGGCAAACCCTGAGAGCATGGCCCGCGCTATTGAGCTAGCAGTACTGCTGGCACGAAACAGAACCTCCAACACACGTCGGCAGGTCCAATGATTCATCTATCACAGGTCACGGTTACGTTCAATAATCACAATGTTCTGGAAGACGTTAATTTGACTGTAAAGTCAGGGGAGTTCGTTTTTCTCGTCGGCCAAACAGGTTCAGGAAAGAGCACGCTGCTCAAATTGATGTACATGGATGTTCCTCCGAACAAAGGAACCATCTCAATCGGAAAATACAATTCTTCGAATGTGGAGCGGAGTGAGATCCCCTATCTCCGTCGTTCTCTGGGAATTATCTTTCAGGATTTTCAACTCCTTGAAGACCGCAACGTCTACGAAAACATAGCGTTCACTCTTCACGTGACGGGTGTAAAACGAGCAGACATAAAGAAGAAAGTGCTGAGAATTCTTGGAGAAGTAGGGTTGACCCATCAGCGAAACAAGATGCCGCATGAACTTTCGGGTGGAGAACAACAACGGATCGCGATTGCACGAGCGCTGGTGAACAATCCACAAGTGCTCCTTGCGGACGAGCCCACCGGGAATCTTGACCCTGCAACCTCTTTTGAAATTTTGAATCTATTGAAATCGATTAACGCGGGCGGAACTGCCGTCGTGATGGCCACTCATAACTACGATCTCGTCCGGAAACTCAACGAGAGAATCGTACAAGTGAAAGACGGAAAACTCTACGATGTCGTGATTAAGTAAGCCAGTTACTGACCGCTGATGGCTTCGACACGCTTTACTTCGGGACATTCATTCATGATCGCCCGTTCAACTCCAGCCCGCAGGGTCAACACGCTCATGGGACAAATCTTGCACGTGCCCATCCACTGAAGTTCAAGGATACCATCTTCCCGAAATCGTACTACCTCTACATCACCGTCATCTGCCTGCAAGTACGGCCGGACGGTTTTGAGGGCGCGTTCAATCCGGGTTGTTATATCATCCATTACTTCATCAATTGAATTTCGATTCCCGCTTCCTCGCTGCGGCTCGCGTTCCGGATGCTCACCTGAGCTGCGAGATTCCGCGCCACCTTCCGGAGAGCATCTGCCTGTGGGGATTTCTCTTTTTCGAGAACTATCGGCGTACCCTTATCACCGCTCACTCTGATGGAGGTATGAAGAGGGATATCCCCAAGGAACGGTACACCAAGCTCTTCTGCGGCTTTTCTCCCTCCACCTGAATCAAAGATCTCGTCACGATGGCCGCAACTTGTGCATACGTAATAGCTCATGTTCTCAACGATACCAAGAACCGGGACGTTAACCTTCTCGAACATCTTCAACCCCTTCCGGGCATCCGCAAGAGAAATATCCTGGGGAGTCGTCACGATGACAGCACCGGTCAACGAAATGGCTTGCGACAATGTCAGTTGCACATCACCAGTCCCCGGAGGAAGATCGAACACAAGGTAATCGAGTTCTCCCCAATCAACGTCCCCGATGAACTGCTTCACTGCGCTGGATGCCATAGGGCCGCGCCAAATAACTGCCTGCATTGGGTCCACCAGAAACCCTATCGACATCGCCTTCACGCTATGCTTCTCCATCGGTTGCAACCGCTGATTCTTGACACTAGGTCGTCCGGTAATTCCCATCATCAGCGGGAGACTCGGACCGTAGATATCAACGTCTGCAAGCCCAACGCGCGCACCATCGAGAGCAAGGGAGACAGCAAGATTTACGGCCACGGTCGATTTTCCCACTCCCCCCTTTCCTGACGCGACGGCGATCATGTTCTTGACTTGCGGCAAAGGAGATGGTTGTGCAGTACGTTCAGCACGCGTGACATTGGAAGTCATCTCAACATCCACCGAACCGATGTCGGGAAACCTTTTGCGAATGGCCTGGATTGCCGCGGCCTTCAACTCATCCCGCACCGGACAGGCCGGAGTGGTCAGTTCAATACTTAAACGTACGTTCTTCTCTTCAATGGTGATGTTTTTTACAAAGTTCAGCGTTACGATATCACGATGAAGATCGGGGTCTTTCACTTCCTTGAGGGCATCAAGAATGTTTGTTTCGTTCAATTCTCCCATAGCAGGCGTCTTCCTTATAGCATTCAAAAAAAACTAAATAACTTTCATTTTTTTTCCGACGACTTCAAAAGCTTTCAGCGCCCTGTCAAGATCCTTCCTGGAAAGAGCTGCCGATACCTGCGCACGTAATCGAGCTTCTCCCCTCGGAACAACCGGAAACCACAGTCCCTTGATATAGACGCCTTTCTTCAACAATTCCTTACTCATCTCCTGCGCCACTGAGGCATCACCAAGCATCACGGGAACAATCGGGTGTTCGCCATCCAGAATCGTGTAGCCAAGATCAGCAATATGCTTCCTGAAATAGGATGTATTCTTCTTTAACTTCTTAATAATGCCTTTGTTTTTCGAAAGGAGATCAAAGGCTGCGCCGGCGCCAAAAACAATGGAGGCCGGGAGTGAATTCGAGAAAATGTACGTTCGTGCTTTTTGTCGCATGAAGTCTATCAGTTGTTTCTTCCCGCTGATATATCCCCCCGCAGCACCGCCAATCGCCTTTCCAAGCGTGCCGGTTAAAACGTCGATCTTGCCATGAACCCCTTTCGCTTCAGGAGTGCCACGGCCACGCTTACCAACCACCCCCACTCCGTGCGAATCATCGACAAAGAGAAGTGCCCCATAGTTCTTCGCAACCTCCGCAATGCGATCCAGCGGGGCGAGATCACCCTCCATACTGAAGACCCCGTCCGTGGCAATGATCCGCAGGCGATAGTCTTTTCCTTTATCGTCATCCAACTGACGGACGAGGTCCTGCACATCTGCATGTTGGTATATCTTCTTGTCGGTCGTCTCGGATTTGCAGAGTCGTTGCCCGTCAATGATGCTCGCGTGATTCAATCGATCGGAATAAATCACATCCTTGTATGATTCCACACCCATTTTTTCGTTCGTGAGCGAAGCAAAAAATGCTTCATTGGCAGCCCAGCAGGAGGAAAAAAGAATTGTGTCTTCGGTACTCAGAAACTTAGAGATCTTTTTCTCAAGCTTGAAATGAATGTCCTGTGTTCCACAGATAAAGCGGACCGACGCGACGCCGTATCCATACTCCCTGATCCCTTTGATTGCCGCCTTGCGGACAGAAGGATGATTGGAGAGACCCGCGTAGTTATTCGACGCAAGCATCACGACCTTTTTTCCATTCACCCGAACAACGCCGTCCTGAGCGCTTTCGAGCGGGACTTCATATTTATAGGTATTACTCTCTTTCAGGGATTGAAGCTCGCGCGTGACAAGCTCAAGGACATCTGCCATAGAATCCTCGTGATTAATTAAAGCCTTACTGAGTTCTCAGCATCCGGACGCAGAATGAGCCATCCATCCCATGCCGGTGCGGAAACGTTTCGACGTATCCTTCAGGTGTTACAAGATCGGAATTCACAAACTTCTTTGCATCATCGACGCTGAATTCCGGGTGCCGGGTCAGGAACTTCGCCACTTGTTCCTGGTTTTCTTCCGCTTCAGTGGTGCACGTACTGTACACCAGTGTTCCGCCAGCCCGCACTAAACGGGCTGCGTTATCCAACATGTCCGCCTGCACCTGTGCGAGTTTGAGAATATCACCAACGTCTCTTTTCCATTTGATATCAGGCTTTTTTGCAAGAACTCCGAGTCCTGAGCAGGGAACGTCCAGGATGACCTTATCCGCCTGTTCGCTTTCTAGCGTCGTGGCATCGGCAGCAACGGGCGATACGTTGCGGATACCAAGTCGTTCACAAGCGGACCGGATCATTTTCAATTTCACCTCATACTTGTCGACTGCCAGCACGGTCCCTTCATTGCCCATTAACTCGGCAATGCTTGTTGTTTTGCCGCCGGGCGCGGCGCAGAGATCGATCACCTTGTCGCCTGGGCTCGGTGCAAGAAGAATACAGGGAATCGCGGCGCTTTCATCCTGGATCGTGAAGTATCCGCTTCGAAATAAGTCCATTTGACCAATGCGCGAAAGGCCCTTGACGCTCACAAAAAAATCAATATGACTCGACCCTTTGTACTCGATCCCTTCCTTCTCTAAAAGAGTCAAGAAATAACCAGGTTCGATCTTTAGCCGGTTGATTCTGAGGTGCAAACAGGGACGTTCATTGTTGACAGTCAACAGTTTTTCAAGCTCCTCCTCACCAAACCGGTTCAGCCATCTTTTTACCATCCACGCGGGGTGAGAATACACGACTGCGTGGTATTGGACCGAATCTCCAGCCTTATCGGGATAGCGGATTCCTTCGAGGTTGCGAAGGATATTTCTCAACACAGCGTTTACCAAGCCGGCTGGTTTATCTCCCCGAATCCGTTTGACAAACTCAACCGCTTCATTCACCGCGGCTGCGTGTGGAATCCGAGTCAAGTACAGGATCTGGTACAACCCGACTCGCATCGCGTTCTTAATGTTGATTTCGGACTTTGCGAAGTTCCCGTGGGAGAAGCCGTTGAGAACCCAATCGAGCTTGTTTTGCCAGCGGAGAACGCCATGGGTCAGTTCGTTCAGAAGACCTTTATCCTGATCACTCAAACTCGCTGACTTCATTTCAACGTTGAGGACCTTGTCGAGGTACGAGTCTGTCCGTTCAACGCGATTGAGAATCCTCACCGCAGTGCCGCGGACGCCATCGTAGAGACTTGGTTGCTCGCGCAACTCAAGTAATTCACCCTTATACCCCTGATTGATATCACTCATACGCCGCCATGATAGGCGTCGATTGACCGCACAGGCAACGACACATTCCTCAAATAGACTATGGAAAAGCGTCAGGCGAGGACAAAGGTGCGAACGTTGCTCAAAGAAGTGTCTCGACGCGATGTGTGTAAACAAAAAAACGTTCCGACCGGCACGCGGCGGAACGTTCTGAAAATACGAAGAAACAAATTACGCTGTTGGCGCTTCTGTTTTCTTCCCATACTTCTTATTGTACCGTTCTACGCGGCCTGCAGAGTCGACAAGCTTCTGCTTCCCTGTAAAAAACGGATGGCAATTGGAGCAGATTTCCAGTCGCAAATCCCCGGTTGTGGACCGGGTTTCAAACGTGTTGCCACAAACACATGAAACGACTGCTTTCTTATATTCCGGATGAATTCCCGCTCTCATTGTTTCTCATATCCTTTCGTCTTGCACGAAACATCAATTTAAGTGGGCTCAATATACTGCTTTTGCATTCGAGAAGCAACCGCTTGAAACTGCGGGGTCGATTTCATAGATTAGTCCACCCTACCGACCATGAATGAAAGAGGAGACCTACGATGTTGCGAACCTTCGGTGTTATTTTGTGTTTGTTGATTCTCCTCCAGGGAGAAGTCTGGAGCGGCAGTACCTATCGCTTTCTGCGCAACGACGTTAGCGCTCGATCAGCTGCACTCGCGGGTTCGTTCCTTGCTATCACGGACGATCCGAATTCCCTTTTTTATAACACTGCGGCGCTGAGCACCGTGCAAGGTCCCAAGGGATCAATTGGATTTTTCAAACAACTTCTGGACATCAACACGGGCTATGTCTCCTATGCTCAGGAGTTCTCCGATCTCGGTACCTTCGGGGCTGGTGTGGTGTACACAAACTACGGCTCATTCACAAGAACGGACGATGTTGGAACGATCCTCGGTTCATTCAACGCCGGCGATCTTGCGCTGTCGGTCGGGTATTCGAATATCCTGGAGCAGAATCTGTATTACGGTGTCAGTCTGAAGTTCATCTATTCTTCGATTGACTCTTACTCTTCCTCCGGCATCGCGGGCGACCTCGGAGTTATGTACCTCGTTCCTGAGAGTCGCCTAACACTGGGGGCAAGTATTCGCAATCTCGGCGCCCAGCTCGATCCCTACGCCACTACCAGGGAAGACCTCCCTCTGGATCTGATGATTGGCGCATCCATTGTCCCGCGTGGAATTCCCCTGCTCCTCAATGTTTCGTTCAATCGCTTGAATGAAGGAGATACGTTCGGCGATCGTTTCAGGGACTTTTCGCTGGGCGGAGAATTTACTCTCAGCAAAGTTCTCCAGGTTCGCTTCGGTTATGACAACGAGCAGCGACGCGATCTGAAAATAGGGACGTCAGCCGGGCTTGCGGGATTCGCCGGAGGAATCGGTATCACGATAAGTGAATATCGACTGGACTATGCACTCTCATCGCTCGGCAAAGCCGGGAGTGTTCATAGGATTTCAATCGGCGCATCCCTCTAGTCCCCTATTCCTTTACTGACCTCCGTGCCAAACTCGAGCAGCACAAACGCCCGCTCGATTTCCGCATGATTCCCCACAAGTACCAGCGCGTCTCCCGGCTCTATTCTGAAATCAGGGGAAGGGTTTGTGGTTGATTTCTCTCCGCGGACAATTGCTATTACATTCACTCCCGTTTTCCCATGTAAGTCAAGGGCGAGGACTGTCTTGCCGGCTGCCTTTCCCCCCTCCTCCACCAGAAAAACTTCAGTCGTCCCTGCAGCCAGCCAATGCATCATTTTCTCAGACACCACTTGCTGACGCGCCGGCGTTCGGAGAACCCGATACCCTTCCCCACGAATGAACCGCTCCTGGGCAGCGATAATGTTTCTCGGAATATGAAACCTGGACAGGACTCTTGTGAAGATCTCAATTGAAGTCTCGAATTCTTCAGGGATCACCTCGTTCGCGCCTGCTTTGTATAGTGCATCTAGTTCCGTTATGGTCCGAGTACGGACAATAATGTGTATCGAAGGATTCATCGAACGTGCAAGACGAACTCCGTCCATAGTCGCTTTCGGGTCCGATATCGCAAACACGATCGTGCTTGCAGTCTCAATAGCACACAACCTCAGGATATCTTTCCTTGTAACGTCACCATAGAAGATTGGCTGTCCGACACGCCTTGCTTTCCTCACGGTTTCACCATTCAGCTCGATAACGACATACTGAATGCCCGTCTCTTTCAAGACACGCGTGAGATTGCGGCCGTTCAGACCATAGCCGACAATAATGACGTGATCTCTCCGTATCTCCTCCGGCGTCAGCTCACCCTCGGTTTCCGTCCGCGACTTCCACGGCATGACTTTGAGAATGTATCCAGCAATTGCTGGCCCGGATCGAATAAGAAATGGTGTAACCATCATCGTGAGGATTGACGATGCAAGAAAGGACTGGTACAAGCCATCGGACAGAAGTCCATTGCTTTGACCTACCTTCATCAATACAAAAGAAAACTCTCCGATCTGGGCAATGCTGACTGCGACAAGTACGCTGATGCGAAGCGGATATTTCATCATCAACACAATCGCGAGGACTACAAGAGCCTTGATGGAGAGGATCGCAACACCAAGAAGAAGGACGATGCTCATATTCGCAGCGGCGTATTGCAGATTGAGAAGCATCCCGATGGAAATGAAGAAGATGCTGTTGAAGACGTCCCTGAACGGCATCATCTCTGCAACAACTTGATGACTGTACTCCGATTCAGAAATGATGATGCCGGCCAAAAAGGCGCCAAGCGCGAGGGAAAAATCCATGGCCGCTGTAAGAAAGGCGAATCCGAGACAGGCAACAACGGCGCCGAGGACAAATACCTCACGAATGCGGAGCGCGACAATCGCTCGAAGGACCTTCGGCATAAGAAAGCGTGCCGCGACAAAAACAACGCCTACCACGATGATGCCCTCCCCCAATCGAAGTAGAACTGACGATATCGAGGCCTCTACCGTCCCGGCAAGCACAGGAACCAGCACAATCATGAGAACAATCAGAAAGTCCTGAAATAGAAGAATCCCGATGACCAACTTTCCTTGCGGCGCGTCGATCTCACGACGTTGATCGTAGAGCTTCAGAACAATTGCAGTACTGCTGAGCGTAATGAGGAATCCGATGAAGATAGACTCGCCCAATGAAAACCCAAACAAAGTACTGAGGCCGACCACGGCAAGAGAAGTAATGAGTGCTTGGAGGGAACCCCCTAGCAGGAACGTCCTTCTGATTTGATTTAGTCGCTCGAGCGAAAACTCCAGCCCAATGGTAAACAGCAGAATCACCACTCCGATTTCTGCGAGAACTTCCACCTGTTCCTGGTTGGGAACAAGTGCAAGAGAATGAGGACCAATCAACAAGCCCGTCAGGAGAAACCCGACCACAACGGGAACATGGATGCGATGTGCAACGAGGATGACAACAATCGCCGCGGAAAGAATGACCAGAAAATCGTTTAGAAATGGGATCATGTGCATCGACTACCGCGCTGGAGGAAATTAATGATTTGTCGTCCCGACCATCTGATGGAACGCGAGAGTGCTGAGATAGAAGAGCAACATTCCGAGAAACACAACGACCGGAGTTATCCTGTTCGAAGAATGGTTTACTTCAGGAATCAAGTCGCTCGCTCCCACATACAAGGCGATACCGGCGGAGAGCGCAAATGCTTTTCCCACGAGTGCTTCGCCCACGCCGGACAGGAAGAAAACACTCACCACTCCCAGCATCGTTGCGCAGCCGATTGCCGCTGACGCAAGAAATGCCGTCCTGCGCCGAAGTTCTGCAGCAATCATGATGGAAGCAATGGTCACCCCTTCCGGAATTTTGTGAAGGAGAACCGCCAGGAACACCAGAAGTCCCAGATAACTGTCCTGCAACATCCCGGCAGAAATTGCGAATCCGTCGAAGAATGCATGGATGAAAAGACCTCCGAAGGCAGCGGTGCTTGCAGCGGAAGTGACCATCACTTCGCGGTGAGTTTCCTCGCCAAAGTGAAGATGTCCAACAATCGTATGTTCAAAGAAATGCAGCATCGAGTAACCGAGTAACATGTATAACGGAGCCGCTGCTCCTACGGCACGAATGCTCTCCGGGACCAACTCAAGAAGAGCAAGGGCAAGGATAAAACCAGCTCCAAGCGCAAGAAGGTATTCCTGCACCTTTTTAGGCCAATTCCTCCGCAGGACAACAAAACTCCCCCCTGCAATCTCAGCGATGGCAGCAACAAGACCAAACACCACTATGGTCCATTGAACGGACATGATTATTGGAAGTACGGGGTGGTGAGGTAGTGATCAGCCTGATCGTGGGACTTTTGGTATTCTTTCATATCTAAGACCTTATGATATTGCTGCATCGCAAGTTCTCGCTTTGATTGAGCATCATACGCGTTTCCAAGTTTGAGATTTGCCATCACCATGAACCCGGAAGGCCCATCCGCATCCAGCCTGCGACTGAGATCATCACAGCGAATGAAGTGGCCCACCGCTTCCTCAAAATGTCCGCCTAGTAAATTATCCAGCCCCAGATAATATTCCGCCTCGCGGAGAGTCGATGCATTATATCCTCGGAAGCCCTTTGCTCCCCGTACAACAACCTCCCCAAATACGACTCGGGCTGAATCCCAATTGCTTAGTACGACGTAGCAGCGGCCGAGGTATTTGTGAAAGAGCATATTATTCGGAAACTGTTCATGCAACTGTTGCGCGATCGCGAGTGCATCGTTATACCGCTTTTCATATTGGTAGTAGAGTTGCATAAGAAAATATGCCGACTCTACCCGTCCGTAGGTTCCTTTTTCCGCAGCAAGCATGAGTTGGCGAATCCCTTTTTCTTTATCTCCATGGGGAATAAACAGGAGCAACGGTTTCGCCATTGGATACAGTTCAGGTATGACGGCTGCATAGTAGTTATAGATTCCGGTGCCAAGAAAAATATCGAAGTTGTTCGGGTCCGAAGCAGAGGCATCTTGAACGATCGGCAGTGCTTTCCTTCCGGCATCAGCTGCGGCAAACCAATCATCCCGGTGAAAGCGAAGCCGCCCCTTGAACCCCAGTGCCCCCCCTTTGAAAAATAACGCCGTCACATCATTTTCGTTCTTGTCGAGACGTTCATCGCAGAGGTCAATCACTTTGTTCAGCGCAGAAACAAAACGATCATCGTATTCTTCGTTCACGATGTCAATCATGATGCGCCACCAATCCACCATCGCAAGGAAAAACAATCCGGCGGGATGGGAGGGTTGCATTTGTGTCAACTTCACGAATTCTTCTTCCGCCTTCTCAAATTCCAAATTGTAAACTTTTGCAATGCCGCGCTGTGCAGTTGCCACAAAGAGAGAATCCTCTCCGAAGGCCGTTTGCGCTGGGTGACACAATAGCAGCGCATAGAGTGCGACCCTTTTCACCCAGACTCCTGCTTTACAATGTCAGTATCTCCATTCTGAGGAGGCAGAATATCCTCCAATGAGTCGAGAGTGATTAGCCCTACCGGAGTAGACAGGTACTTCGCTTTCAGAATGTACCATGTGCAAAGAAGAATGGCGACCGTTGCAAGAACACCTGCCTCCGGACCGAAATCGCCTCCCGTTAACCAGGACGGACCTGTGACCACAGAGGAATTTATTCTGTAGTCAGCGAACTGTATGCCGCTCGTCGGGAATCCGAACAATGTCGTCTGAGAAAAATTCCACGAAAAATGAAGACCAAACGGAAGCCACAGACTTCGTGTCTTCACGTAGGCAATTGAAAGCCATAATCCAGCGAGGGCGATATTCACAAACGCAAGAGTGTCCACTGAAGGATTGCTTCCGTGCGAAAAAGAGAATGCAACTGCCATGATGATAGTCGCGGGGAAGAGGGTCAATCCTTGCGTCAGGACCTGGAAGAGGTAACCTCGAAAGAAAAGTTCTTCAGCGAATGCGGCAATTGCGAAGAAGGCAACAGCCGAGGAGATTGTCAGCAGCACGTTGCCCGGGGAAGAAGCAGTCATTGAGAACTGAGCATAACCGAGGGAGACAAGAATGATCAGGATTCCGAACATCATGAGGAACCCGAGGAGGCATCCAACACCGAACTCTCTGAAGGTTGTTGGCTGAAGATACAGCCCCACAGCACGGAACGGCTTACGATGAATGAACCGGATCATAACGTACGTTGCTATCCCCACGGCAAGAACAAAAAGCGAAAAAACCGCGAGCAGTGTTTCGACATGAATGAAAATCAACACTGACGCGAGGCCAAAGAAGATCCCGGACGATAACAGGAGGAAAAGGACCACCTTCCACACAACGCGGATATCGCTATGGCGATCGAAGATTATTAAACTGAACGTCATGGGATCCACCTTGGCCCGAAGTGGCGAGATAACAAAATGGGGTGGGCTTTGAGCGTCCCCACCCCAATGGTCACAAATTGTCCGTCCAACAGAAACGCTATTTGATACTCTTCCCGATAACAGACAACACAAGGAGTTGCTGTCCCCCTTTTCGATAAACATCACCCTTTGCCGCGATGTCTATGCCGATGTATTGTTGAAGGGTCGCATTGGCAGAAGTACTGGCTTGCTTCATCGTAACAATATAGACTTCACCAGTTCCTCGCTCCAAAATACCGAGCGGGTTCCCCCCTTGAATGCTCGCCATCATGATTTCCTTCCCTTCGGCTGTCTTTGCGGTAACGCCCGAAGTGGCATAGCTTACAAGATCCACTACTTCACCAATCACCGTTGCACCCTTTTCCTTCGCCGGCTTCGCTTTGGATGTAGGCTTTGCAGGCTCATTCGCAGGCGCCATTTCCTCTTGCGTGGTAGCCAGTGTCTCAGGGAGTACCGGTTCTTCCTTTCGTGGACTCGTTGGTTCAGTCTCCTTGAGCTCTATTTCGGTGTTCTCTTTTGGCGGCTCTTCCTTCTTCCCCTCGCCGCAACCGTAGACAAGAGAGAGACCGAGAAAAATACCTGCCAGTGTCCTCAGTTTCATGTGAGTCTCCATTACTTAATTGACTTGCCAATGACCGTCAGAACCAAAACACTGCTTCCACCCTTCTTGTATACATCCCCCTTCGCAGCGATTCTCTGCCCGAGATACTGCAGCAACGTTTCTTTGGCAGGAGTGTTGGCCTGTCTCATGGTCACCAGATAAATTTTTCCAGTCTTCGCTTCAAGAATCCCAAGGGGATTTCCACCGGCGGCACTGGCCCTAAGAATCTCCATTCCATCTGGCGAGTTAGCCTTCGCACCGCTCGTCATGTACGACACAACATCAATCACTTCACCAATGATGGTGGCGTTTTTGGTCTGAGCTGAACTTGTGAGGGTGAAGATCCCTGCACTCACAATAATAAGGAATATCGTTTTCATTCCACTACCTCAATGGGGGTTCAGGATTGATCGGCTTCGCAAAAGGCACTCCTGTCACGCTCTGATACGAGATACGAAATCGTAGAGAGCGGTCTGGTGAGATTCCAAATATCAAAGAAGAACCGTTCCGAGTCGCGAGAATTCTAAAATAATTATTCTCCTGCGTCCGACCGTAAAAGATCTTTCCCAGTGCACCAGTCGTTGAGAACGCGTTAACCTCTAGCGTGCTGTATGTCGAGGCAGCAGGAGGAGCAACCTGAGGGTCATCAAGATTGTCCGCATCTGTAGTAACAGTTGAAAAAAATGTTGTCTTCGGGGTGGCAATAACCGTAGAAAGAGAAGCACTTCGAATAAGAAGATCTGTTCCTGAAGTGAAGACAAAGAGGTCAATCAGGCTGTTTGATCCGCTCGTGAGTGAAAGAGTATTGGGTCCGCCGGCAGTTGAGCTGAAGATATCCAGTCCGCTTGGAAAAGTGGCACTCGCTGTTTCGAATACATCAATTGGTGCGCCCCCCGATGTATTGAAGCGGCTCGCAGGCGCCCAGCGTACCATGACCGAGTCCGTCGAAGTGGCGTTCGTTCCTGGATTTACCTTGAGTGTAAAGGTATATACCCGACCTTCTACCAGACCGGTCACAACTGCGGAGTCTCGCCCTTTTGCCGCTTGAATCTCAAGCGACGTTCCAACAGAATCGCGGATACTGATTCGATACGCTGGATCTGCAACCGCACTGCTGTTTTCGTCAAGAGAGGCACTCCATTTCAATCCGATAGATGTCGAAGATGCGGAGTAAGCTCTAAAATTTGAAGCTGGACGGACTGCTGTTGTTTGCGTCGGTTCAGTGGTTGAATTATCGCAACTGGAAATCAGGAACGCCAAAGCCAAGAGACTTGGCAGGATCAGCACGGAAAAGGTTCTCTTCTTCATAGCGCCTTTCTGGATTTGAATGAATGTTGGATTCGAATTCCCTCGATGACAAATGTATGCGGAAATATCCGGAATGCCCCCTTGTCACAATCAATTCAGTGTGGAATGCACAAACTATGTTCGTGTCGACAGCTCAAGAATTGTTCCCACGTCAAACGACAAACAACAGCGAACAACGAGAGCTTTTGAGATGTGAAGGGGAGTAATCTCATCATAACTGGGACAAATATAGAAAAGTCCCGCCAAAATTCAAAGGAATGACGGGACTTTGAAGACCATGCCGTTTCTTGGGGTTACGAGGTCAGGCGCTCGATGAGAAACAACCGAAGGGCATCCATGGAGACTCGGTCTTGCACCATCGTGTCACGGTCCCGAACCGTCACTGTCTGATCATTCAGAGAATCCGAATCAATCGTGATCGTAAACGGGGTCCCAATCTCATCCTGGCGGCGATAACGCCGTCCCACCGCACCGCTGTCATCATAGAACACGCGCATATGTTTGCGCAGATCAGTTTCAACCTTCTTCGCCAATTCCGGCATTCCGTCTCTGTTCACGAGCGGAAAAATAGCCGCTTTTAACGGAGCAAGCGATGGATGAAACTTCATGACCACCCTTGTCTCCGCTTTTCCATCAGCGGTTGGCGCCTCTTCCTCCCGGTATGCGTCAACGAGAAAGGCCATGAGCGAACGACTTGCCCCCGCAGATGTTTCAATGATGAAAGGCGTATACTTCTCCTTCGTTTGATCATCAAAGTATTTCAGCGCTTTGCCTGAGTATTCCTCATGGCGTGAGAGGTCATAATCCGTTCGATTATGGACGCCCTCGATTTCGCCCCATCCAAATGGAAACTCGTACTCGATGTCGTAAGCATCCTTTGCGTAGTGCGCAAGGGCATCGGGTTCATGCTGGTGCCAGCGAAGTTTTTCTTTTGTAAGCCCCAACCGCGTAAACCACTCGTACCTTTGCTGTCGCCAGTACTCAAACCATTCATCGTCCGATCCGGGCTTCACAAAAAATTGCATTTCCATCTGTTCAAATTCACGGGTGCGAAAGAGAAAGTTCTTGGTGTTGATCTCGTTGCGAAAGGCCTTCCCAATCTGCGCAATGCCGAATGGCGGTTTCTGCCTGCTTGCGGACTGCACGTTGAGAAAATTCACAAAGATTCCCTGTGCAGTTTCGGGACGAAGATACACAACGGCGCCGGAGTCTTCCACCGGTCCGACGAAGGTCTTGAACATCAGATTGAATTTCCTCGCCTCGGTAAACTTGTTCTCGGCTTGGCATTTCAATGCCTTGCGTCCCTTGTAGGCAGGGCTTCCACACATCGCATCTTCAATCTGGTCGGCGCGGAACCGGGCCTTGCACTCCTTGCAATCAACCATCGGGTCGGTAAAGTGCTCCACGTGCCCGGACGCCTCCCACACACGCGGATGCATAAGTATCGATGCATCGATTCCTTCCACATCCTCCCGCAAGGTCATCGCGTTCCACCATTGGTCCTTGATATTGCGAAGGAGTTCAACCCCAAGGGGACCGTAATCCCAGCACCCGTTCAACCCCCCGTAAATCTCGCTTGATTGAAAAACGAAGCCCCTCCTCTTGGCAAGGGAAACGATCTTTTCCATGACACTTGAGCCCGGCGTTCCTTTGGTCTTAATAGGACGTACTCCTTTCTATTGGATCGTTTATCGGAAGATCAAAATAATAGACTGAACGATTCTTCCCTGCCATACCACGTGGATTGTAGTCTGGCCCTCTTTCGTCCGCTCTGTTCCGATGACACTCGCGTTGGCGGTAGAGACGCCTTCTCCCAACTCTTGGTTGAACCGGAGAACCGAGAAGTCTTCTGGCACCTGTGCCCTTCGCTCGACCCGGGAAAAAACATTATTCGGTGTCTGCACATTCCGCGTTCTCATGGTTTTCTCTTCAACACCAAACTGCGTAAGAGTTCTCCTAACAACATCGTCGATATTCTTCAAGACTGTCTGATCGCTTGGCCGCTCCGCTACCCTTCGGCCTACCATTTTCTCGGACGCGAGATTGAGAAGGAAAAGAAAGATTGAAGAACTTGCAAGAAGGACCACAAACCCGGCCCGCAATTTCCACCGAGGGTGTTCCCTCGAAATTGTCACTTGTTTTTGAAGACAGGTTTTCGCTTCTCGAGGAAGGCTGTCGTCCCTTCTTTGAAATCCTCGGACCCGCAACAGAGTCCGAACAGGGAAGCCTCCAGCTTGAGCCCTTCGGTCAACGAAACTTCCTGAGTAACGTGGACGGCCTTCAGCGCCATGCGGATTGCAACCTGGGATTTTCCAGCGATTGTTTGTGCAATAGAAGAACAGGTGCTCAAAAGGTCATTTTGTGCCACCACCGTGTTCACAAGACCAATCCGAAGAGCCTCCTGCGCGTCGATCATCGCGCCGGTAAGAATCATTTCCATTGCCCTTCCTTCGCCAACAAGTCTGGCGAGTCGTTGTGTCCCTCCGTAGCCGGGAATAATTCCAAGGTTTACTTCTGGCTGGCCGAACTTCGCGTTTTCAGACGCAACGCGAAGGTGACATGCCATCGCTAACTCACATCCTCCACCCAGTGCGAAACCGTTCACTGCCGCAATCACTGGCTTCCCAAGATGCTCGATCAGGTCGAACACCTGCTGTCCCACTTCTGCAAATTTCTTGCCTGTCTCCGCGTCCAGCTCGGTCAGCTCACCGATATCCGTTCCGGCGACAAAAGACTTTTCGCCGGAGCCCGTGATGATCACCGCACGAATATCCGGTTGTTGCTTGAGTTCGGAGAACACGTCAAGAAGTTCCGTCTTTGTGTCGGCATTGAGTGCATTCAGCTTCTCCGGCCGGTTGATGGTCACCGTCGCCACATTTGAAGAGGCCTCGTAGAGAAGATTCCTATATTTCATCGTTTCTTCCTTTTCCTTGAAGAACCATTAGAACTCAAACAACTTCCACGCGACTCTGATCCCCAATCATGAACCGGTGAACTCTAGGCTTGCCGGTTCCTTCCACCACCTCCACGTCATTGCCAAGGATACTACTCTCGAGACGGATGCCGACGTTTTGGATTTTGCAGTCACGCAATATGATGCTGTACTCCACTTCGCTCTTGATGATCGTGGTGTTGTTGCCAATGGAGGAAAACGGACCGATGTAGGCGTCTTGAATAGTACAACCCTCGCCGATAATCGCAGGACCGCGAACAACACTGTTAACGATCTTTGCGCCCTTTTCTATTCTCACTTTCCCGGAAACGACTGAGTTTGCGTCCACTTCACCCGCAATAAAGGTTTCAATATTGTCGAGGACAAGACGATTTGCCTCGAGGAGGTCGGCTGGCTTTCCCGTGTCTTTCCACCAGCCGGTGATTTCCGCATAACCGATGGAATGTCCGTTGTCGATAAGGTATTGATGCGCATCGGAGATCTCCAGCTCGCCACGTGCACTTGGCTTAATGGATTTCACCGCCTCAAAAATATGATGATCATAAATATAAATCCCCGAGACAGCAAAGTTACTTTTCGGTTTTTTGGGTTTTTCTTCAACACTCACAATCCGCCCATCCCGAATCTCAGGAACACCAAAACGTTCGGGATCTCTCACCTTGGCAAGAGTCAGGAAACAGTTGCATTTGCTCTTCTTGAAGGCATCGAGAAATGATTGTACCCCGCCAACAACCATGTTGTCGCCGAGGTAGAAAATGAATTCGTCGTTTCCCATAAACTTCTCCGCAAGGCCAACGACCTGAGCAAGACCCCCCGGAGTCTCTTGCTGGAGAAAAGTAATATTCACACCCCATCGGTCGCCGTTCCCGATTGCGTCGGGGACTTCCGCGCTACCCGCATTGATGACGATGGCGATTTCCTTGATTCCGGCATTCGCAACGGCTTCAATAGCGTAATGCAAAATCGGCTTGTTGGCAATTGGGATAAGGTGCTTATTCTGTGTATGCGTGATCGGACGCAGTCGCGTGCCGCGTCCCCCACTGGCGATGAGTGCTTTCACAGTGTCCCTTTAGTGTGTGAATTCCGTTCTGTAGGTCTCGACAAGTTTGATCAATGCCCGGCGTTGTTCGTTATCAATGGATCGTTTCTTTGTTGCGAGGTAAATCGACTCTTCGGTCATCCGGGCAAAGTAGGGAAGGAGTTCCGGAGAGTGCTCACGTATCGCTTCAAAGTGTTCCCGCACTGTTTCTACACCGCCCCGGGCAACTGGACCACTGAGAGCTTCTTTTGGAGATGACCTCTTAATGTTTGAAAGAGTTGCCAGAATGATTGGCTCAAACGAAGTGTAAAATCCGGGCGTCTTTTTCCCGAAACGGCTGTACATTGTTTCGACGATCGCTAGCAATGCCGTAAGGTGATTCGATGCAACAACGCACGCGGCATGATAGTATGCCCGCTTTCCAGGCGACACCTCGATTACCTTGCCAGACAGCTTCCGTGCAAGCTGCTTTGCCCTTTCGATTCCTCTCTTCGAGCCGTCAACACCGTAGTAAATGCCGCGAACGTTAGGTACGATATCCTTCGGAGCAAAATCACGCGGAAAGGTTTGCAAGGGATGGAACGAAAAAGTACATGCTCCTTTCCTGTGCAACGGGGCAAGCACTCCAGCAGTCATCATTCCCGAAGCATGACAAACAGAGATCCTCTTCCACGGAAGACTGCCCAATTCCGAAAGTCCGCGAACCACTTCCTCCACGGCTGCGTGAGGGGTCGTTATGAATACGACATCAATTGCTGGTGGGATAAGGGGGAGATCGACGCCGTAATTCCGGCATTGAAGAAATTCTCCACCGCGGCGGGCGGAACCTTGCGTTCGCGACACCACTGCAACGACGCGATCACCATTGTCGACAAGAATCCTCCCGAGAACCTGTCCTACCTTCCCTGCTCCGATTATCGCTATGTTCCATCCAAGTTTCTTCTTCATGTTCTAGGCGAAAGCTGCGGCGGCAAGGTACCCAACGACGGAATCAAGGTCGCCGGTAACATTCCCTGAATGAGAATAGTCGAGGATCTCAAACCGTTTCGCACCCATCTGATGCAACGCAGTCATCACCGCCACGGTCGGACCTCCTCCGCAAGCCTCAGTGCTCCCATCTTCAAGATCATTCATGAGTTTCTCAAAGTCGAATTGACGTACATCTTCGACTGCAATACTGTCAAGCTTCTCTGCAGTCGTTGCGGGATGATAGTGACTTAGATCTGTGCTGGCTACCAACAAACACCCTTTACAGACGGCACTTAATGCTCTTCCCAATTCAAAACAATATGTCGGGGTTTGATTCCCAATGACAATTGGCAGTAACGAAAAATCTCCAAGTGCATGTTGGAGCAACGGCAGCTGGACTTCAATTGCATGTTCAGCACCATGTCCTTGCGAGGATGCCGTAATCAAGGTTGTTTCTTCCAGGAGCCTTGTCCTCAATGCAGAATTAATCGGGATTTTCCCCAGTGGCGTTCCATACGCACCACCGGGATACACAGATACACCGTCGAAGTATTCACGATGGCTCGGTGACACTACGACCACAGTCGTCCATTCACCCTTTTGGAGCAGTTTTACACCGCAAGCGGCAGTCGGCCCGGAGTAGATATAGCCTGCATGAGGAAGCACCAAACCGCGCAATGATCCTGATCGTCCGCTTTTTTTACCTTTGTCAAGAAGCGACTCCATCATCACCGTCAAATCGGTTTTCTTCGCCGGGTAAAAAGTTCCGCACACCTGACAAGGACGAACTGCTTCCGATGGGATCATGGCGCTGATTTTTGCCTCAACACCGCTTCTTCAAATGCTTGAGCGGAAAAAACCAGAAGCCTTGCTCCTGGTAATGTCCACGCTGTCGAAGGGAGGCCAGCTTTTTGCGCAACTCCTTGGAGAAACGACTGTCGATCCCATCCATGGTCTGTTGCGACACGCGGGAGGAGAAGACCACGACGTTTTCCCAGTTCCAGAATCAGTCCATGGAAACCGACTTCTATTTCTTCGATTGATACGATTTCGCGCGGCGGGGTAAGTACTGATAGTTCGATCCTCAGGCCTGGCATCTCTTCTATACGGAGAGGAGGAAAGCGGAGATCCTCAAATGCCGCTTTCGGCGCGAGTTCAGCAACAGCTTGCGCAAGCGGCAACGGGGAGTCGACGTACCCAACGCAGCCCCGCAATTGATCTTCAACGAACAACGTCACAAAAACACCGCTTGATCGTTGTAGGCCGGAGCTTCCCGAGTTCTGAACAGCTCCCTTTTTCTTACTCACCGCATCGTGAATTGCACTCCGTGCAATCACCAAGAGTTCTCGTTGTTCTTCAACAGTCAACAAGATCAACTCCGGTTGGTCGAACGAAACGTAACCAATAAATGAGAGAGTTTCAACATAACCTGCTTGCCTAATGTTGCTTCTCTATGAGCACTTGTCTACATTTCCGACAGACAATACCAACCTTGAGTAAGAAAACGTATGTCACTAATGGTAAGCATCTCCGGAATACGAGGGATTGTCGGAGAGTCCCTGACGCCGGAGGTAATAGTTCACTATGCCGCGGCGTTCGGAGAGTACTGCAAAAGAAACCACCCGGGAATTCCGGAGATAGTACTTGGCCGGGACGGGCGCATTACGGGAAAGATAATCGGGAATATCGTCGCCTCAACTCTTCTTTCCACCGGGGTGCGGGTCCGGGCCCTTGGAATTTGCCCGACACCCACTGTCGCGCTGGCGGTGGAAAAAGGGGGAGCGTCAGGGGGAATTTCCGTGACCGCCAGCCATAACCCGATGCAGTGGAATGGGATGAAGTTTATTTCCTCTACGGGTCTTTTTCTCGACGCGGAAGAAAACAAAGAATTGTTGTCGATCGCAAAAGAGGGCCCTGTTCAATATGCACCATGGAACTCCATCGGAACACACGTTACTGACGATTCCTGGATCAGCAAGCATGTCGATGCGGTTCTTACCTCGGGTTTCATCGACGTAAGTCTTGTACAACAGCGGAAGCTGAAAGTTGTCGTTGATTGCGTGAACGCTGCGGGTGGCGTCTTTGTCCCCTCCCTCCTCCGGAGTCTTGGCTGTGAGGTGATTGAGCTTCATTGTGACGTCAGCGGTATCTTTGCCCATACCCCGGAACCTCTTCCCGAAAATCTCACGGAACTGGCTGCACGCGTCAAAGAGGAAAAGGCCGATATTGGAATCGCCGTCGACCCCGACGTGGACAGGCTTGTCCTTATTACGGAAAAAGGAGAGCCCCTTGGAGAGGAATATACCGTAGCCCTCGCGGTGCAGTTCGTCCTTCAAAGGGCGTCTCGAAAGGGGAATACTCCGAATAATTCTGTTGTCATTAACCTATCCACAACCAGAGCCGTTGAAGACATCGCGAAACATTTCGGCGCCAAGACGTATCGCACGCCCGTGGGCGAGATTAACGTGGCAAAAAAAATGAAGGAACTAAATGCGATCATTGGAGGAGAAGGAAGCGGCGGCGTCATCTTGCCGGCAGTTCACACCGGGCGTGATGCGATTGTTGGGATTGCTCTGGTTCTTCAAATGCTTGCGGAGTTCAAAGGGAGCCTTTCTGATCTTAAGGCGACCCTCCCACAATATTCTATCGCAAAAGGGAAGATCGACATCCGCAACGGATCGACGGAGCGTGTGATCGAACGTATGAAAAGCAACTCGATGGGAAAGGTCTCAACTGCAGACGGCGTGCGCATCGACTATGATGATTATTGGATTCACCTTCGGAAGTCGAACACCGAACCCATCGTTCGTATCATTGCGGAAGCTGCAACGAAGGCGAAGGCAGAAGAGATTGTCGCAACTGTGAAACGGGAATTGTTATCGTGAGCCTCTCAGCACTCTCAACAATTTTGGCATAGCATGACCCTCTGTAAGGTTGCCGGCACAATCGTCTCGACTCAAAAAAAGGAGCAACTGCGGGATCAAAAAATCCTTATTGTTCAGCCGGTCTCTTTAACGGGTGAACCGCTCGGACGTGATTTTCTTGCTCTTGATGTCGTCGATGCGGGAGTTGGCGATATGGTGCTCGTCGTTCAGGAGGGTCAAGCGGCTGCGCAACTACTCCGGAGAAAAGACGTTCCGGTGCACAGCATCATCGTTGCAGTTGTCGACGACCTCGACGTGCAGGAAGACAACTAAGAGGAATCGTCATGACAGTTCCTGTCAGAGACATTCTTCTCCTTTCACAGATCCCCGGTATTGGCCCCACGCGGCTTCGCGCTCTCATCAACATCTTCAAATCGGCTGAACACATTCAGCATTCCTCTGCCCGGGATTTGACTTCCGTTGAAGGCATAGAGCGAAAGACTGCCCTTGGTATCGCTGGATTCTTTAAAAGCGCCAGCGCATTGCACAAAGCCGAATCCTATATCACCGCCCAGCTTTCAAAAGTCAATAAGACTGACAGCAAAGTTATCACTCTCTGGGACAAGGAGTACCCGGAAAATCTCAAGAAAATTTATGATCCTCCTCCTCTTCTTTTTCTTCGCGGGACGATGACACCGGAAGATCGATATGCCATCGCAATCGTGGGAACAAGAGACCCTACTCCATATGGAAGTACTATGGCAGAAAAATTTTCGTCCGAACTCTCTCACCTCGGGATTCCGATTATCAGCGGGCTCGCACGCGGGATCGACACCATCGCGCACAGTACAGCGATAAAAAACCGGAATAGAACAGTGGCAGTCATTGGAAGTGGGATCGATGTTGTTTACCCACCGGAGAATTTTGATTTGTTCCAGCGGATAGGAACTTCCGGAGCGGTCGTCTCTGAGTTCGAAATGGGAACGAAGCCAGATGCAGGGAATTTCCCTCGGCGGAATCGCATTATTAGTGGGATTGCGATCGCGACGATCATTGTCGAAACCGGCGTCAATGGGGGCGCGATGATCACTGCCAGCACTGCCCTCGATCAGAATCGAGAAGTGTTCGCCGTGCCTGCTGCCGTGAGCGACAGAAAGAAAAATGGAACGAACATTTTGATTAAGGAGAGCAAGGCACAACTTATTGAATCGGTGGAGGACATCTTGGAGACCCTGGGGCAACGCATTAAAAAATTCATCTCGTCGGATGAGCCGGCTGCTGCACGCCCTCTTCCGGAGATGACGTTGTTCGAACAACAATTGTTTGCCGCGTTGACGGACGAACCGAAACATATCGATCGTATTGCCGAAGACGCGAAGCTCTCCATGTCCGACGCCCTCGTCCACTTACTCTCTCTTGAGTTCAAAGGTCTGGTGAGACAAATGCGCGGAAAAATGTTCGTGAAAATTTAGGAGAGGGAGAATGGGTGAAATTGCTTTCCTCTTGTTCCGAAAAGTTGTAATTTGGATACGTTTCCTATAATGATGGATGCTTGATGGTCGTAATTGGAGAGGCGGTTGTTGACGAATCGATCTTCGGATCGCTTTTCTGTTGCGATCTCGACGAATGCAAAGGCGTGTGCTGCTACGTCGAAGGTGGTCGTGGGGCTCCATTGGAGAATGACGAGGTTCTTGAAATCGCGAAAGCGTTTCCAGTCATTAAGGACGCCCTCACCGCGGAAGGCCTCGAGGTGATCGAATCGGTCGGACTCGTTGAAGGGCGCGAGGGAAGCTACGCAACTCCGTGCGTCAACGATCGCGACTGTGTGTACCTGGTCCGGGAGAAGGGAATTGCCAGGTGCAGCTTTGAGATCGCATATCAGAATGGTCTCATCGATTGGCAAAAGCCGATATCGTGTCACTTGTTCCCCCTTCGTATTCGTGGATTTGAGAATGATCATATAATGTATGAGGTCATCGATGAATGCAGCGGGGGACGAATAAAGGGAAAAGAAAAGAATGTAACACTCGTGGGTTTTCTGAGGGATTCTCTGGTACGGCAGTACGGTGAGGAGTGGTATTCACAGTTTGTCGAGTACTGCGATTCCAGAAACGGTTCTTCTCGCGATTCCAAAAATAGTATTTGATTTTGTATGCTGAATATTTCACTCCAACAAAAGATGATGATGAAGTTGTCGCCTCAACAGGTACAATACCTGAAGATGCTGCAACTCCCCACTCTAGCTCTTGAACAGAAGATCAAGGCTGAACTGGAGATGAACCCTCTCCTCGAAGAAGGTATGGACGAGGAAGCCGAAGTAACTCAGGAAACAAAAGACGAAACGCCCGAGGAGGCTGAGACAAAAACGGAGGATGAGGGCTACACTCTCGATGATTTCATGAATGATGAATCCTCCGGTTACAAAGCGAAGGATTCATACGATAATGAGGAACGCGATGAGATGCCCCTGGTTGACACTGTTCCCTTGTATCATCGCCTCCGCGAACAATTCAATCTCCTGGATCTCGATGACCAGGAATATCTTATCGGGGAAGAAATCATCGGGAACGTGGACGAAGACGGGTACCTCAGGCGGGATTTATCGGCGATCGTGCAGGATCTCAACTTGGTGCACGGCACTGCGATCACGGAGGAAAAAGCGGAAAAGGTTCTGGAACAGATCCAGCTCTTGGATCCTGTCGGGATCGCTTCGCGCAGCTTGCAGGAGTGCTTGATTGTGCAGCTTGAAGCAATGCCAATGGATGGAATGATCAAAGAGCGTTCGTTGCGGATTCTGAAGGAGTTCTTCAGTGAATTTACGATGCGCCACTTTGAAGACCTCGCAAAGAAGTTAAATATTACCCTGGACGATCTCAAAGCGGTCATCGAAACAATCCAGCACCTGAACCCGAAGCCGGGGGAAGGTGAATTCGCACAACATGAAAACTACGTTGTCCCCGACTTCATCGTTACACAATCCGACGATGATTTCATCATCAACCTGAACGATCGCAACATCCCCCCTCTTCGCATTAACAAAAAGTACAAAGAACTGATGTCCAAGCGAAAAAAAGACGGTGTTCCGACAGAAGCAAAAGATTTTATTCGGCAGAGATTTGAGGCAGCGAAGTGGTTTATCAGTTCGATCCACCAACGCCGCGAAACAATGATCAAGGTAATGCGTTGTATTGTGGATAGGCAACGGGCTTACTTTGCGACAGGCGAAGGTCTGAAACCGATGATCTACAAAGATATAGCCGAAGTTATTAGTATGGATATTTCCACGATCAGCAGGGTCGTGAACAGCAAATTCGTCCAAACTGATTATGGGGTCTTTTCATTGCGGCATTTCTTCAGTGACTCCATTAGTACAATTGATGGAGAGGAAATCTCGAATAAGGAAGTGAAAAAGAAACTCCGGGCACTGATTGACAAAGAAGACCCCCTTCGCCCCTTGAGCGATCACAAGCTCGGAGAACTGTTGAATGCACAGGGCCTGAACATTGCTCGCCGTACAGTGGCAAAGTATCGCGAGGCGATGTTGATCCCCGTGGCACGCCTGCGCCGCAAGCTCACTTAACAACGAAACCATACTGATGTCCCCTCTTATTCGTTCTACCACCGTCATCGGGTTGACTTACAAAGGAATTACTGTCATGGGTTCTGACGGTCAGGTCACCGTCGGACAAACAGTGATGAAGCATAAATCCCGGAAAGTGCGAAGACTCTACAATGACACCGTACTTGCAGGATTCGCAGGCGCTGCTGCAGACGCATTTGCCCTCTTCTCAAAGTTTGAAGAGAATCTTGAAAAATATCGCGGAAATCTTGAAAGGGCGGCAGTGGAACTGGCAAAAGAATGGCGGACGGACAAGTATCTGCGACAGCTTCAGGCTTTGCTTGCTGTGCTTGATGGGAAAAACTCACTCGTGATTTCCGGAACCGGAGACATTATTGAACCCGACGACGGTATTCTTGCCATCGGTTCAGGTGGCAGTTTTGCTCTCGCGGCAGCACGAATGCTCGTGAAGCATTCCAATCTGAATGCGCGGGACATCGTCGAGCAATCGCTCGGCGCAGCTTCAGAAATCTGCGTTTACACAAACTCGAATTTTACCATCGAGACTCTGTAGCTGGATACAGCGACAGGGAACAAATCGGAAAAAGGACAATTGTGACTTCCTCCAATAACCAAGAATCAAACGAACTTACTCCGCGACAAATCGTGCGGGAGTTGGACAAATACGTCATCGGACAAAAGAACGCAAAAAAATCCGTAGCGATCGCCCTTCGCAATCGCTGGCGTCGACTGCAGGTTTCTCCCGGCCTCCGCGAGGAAATCATGCCGAACAATATCATCCTGATCGGCCCGACGGGTGTTGGAAAAACAGAGATCGCCCGACGACTGGCACGTCTCAGCAATGCCCCGTTCATCAAGGTGGAGGCGTCGAAGTTCACCGAGGTCGGATATGTTGGTAGGGATGTTGAATCAATCATCCGTGACCTGACGGAGTATTCCGTCAACATGGTGAAAGCCGAACGCAGGGTCGAAGTCAACGATAAGGCAAAGGAACTCTGCGAAGAACGAATCCTCGATTTGTTGCTCCCTCCCATGCGGAGAAAAACTCCCGTCGCGATAGGCGATGCGGGGATGGCACACCAAGAGGATGAGACAAGCAATACCCGAGAAAAATTCCGCCAAAAACTCCGTGGCGGAACACTCGATGATAGAGTGATTGAAATGGAGCTTCCTGCAACAAACACGCCCCTTATGCAGGTAATCGGCCCAATGAACATGGAGGAGATGGGCATCAACATGCAGGAACTCTTCGGGAACCTGATGCCGAAGAAAACCAAGCAGCGTAAACTGACGGTCGCGGAGGCGAGAGTCATCCTCACAAACGAAGAGGCACAAAAGCTCATCGACCACGATGCGGCCATCAAGGATGCAATTCACCGGGTTGAAAACTCGGGTATCGTGTTCCTCGATGAGATAGATAAGATCGCCGGTAACAAGGGACAAATGGGTGGCCCGGATGTTTCGCGTGAAGGCGTGCAGCGAGATCTTCTGCCCATTGTTGAGGGGTCCAACGTAACCACAAAATATGGTATGGTGAAAACCGACCACATTCTGTTTATTGCCTCGGGCGCATTCCATGTTTCAAAACCCTCAGACCTGATTCCAGAACTGCAGGGACGATTTCCCATTCGGGTGGAACTTCGAAGCCTGACCGAGGATGATTTCGTGAAGATCCTGACCGTCCCGGAGAACGCACTAATCAAACAATACACTGCGCTCATCCAGACGGAGGGAATCACAGTGCATTTCACGGATGACGGCATTCGAGAAGTCGCAAAAATCGCCAGCGAGGCAAACGAGCTCGTTGAAAACATCGGTGCCCGCAGGCTGCACACCATTATGACGACTCTCCTCGAAGAGATTCTGTACGACGCACCGGATAAGATTCAGAGTACAAACATTACCGTTGACTCCGACCTCGTGAAAGCAAAGCTCGCCGACATCGTGAAAAACAGGGATCTTAGCAGGTATATATTGTAGTATTCCCATTCCATCCTCCGTGTACCTTGGAAATGAAAATACGCCTCAGTCGTCGGACGAAGTCCTAGACCGTGGAAATTCGGTAGCTATCTCTACGCGACTCTTGGGGTTCACTTCGAATTCTGGAACAACGCCCCGAGCCTAGATTTCACTCAGGTCGTTTGCTAAATTGCAGGAGAATAAGGTGAGATGAGTGACGGATTTTCGAATTGAAACCTTGTGGATCGAAGTGTCCAACAACTTTTCTTTTACCTCCCAGCCTAGAAGGACAATGCGAATCCTGCAGCAATTGAGCCATGCGAAAATGAACCCGGGGCAAAAACCCAGCTGAGATCCTCGGTTGCGATCGCAAACCGCAAAGTGCTGAGTTCAAACCCAAGACCCAACGCAAGAGCAGGATTCTCTCCACCACCGACTGAGAACCCGGAACGCAGCAACAACCACGGAATGGGCTGATACTCACCCCCAAGAGAGAAGCGAGGTTTCGTTGACGAGCCAGGAACATTTTCGATACCTTGCGTGTACTCTATTGCCACCAGAAGGGGGACCGAGATGAGCAATCGAGGAACCCGGTCCAGTTGAACGGCGAATCCCAACCGTACGAGTGTAGGAAGCGAGGTCGTGAACGAAGGAATCGATTGTTCTTGGTGAGAGATTACCCGATCGATCGCTTTCCGCTGATCAACAGAGAGGATGTCGTCGATGATCAGAGTGGTGTCAACAATCGATTCACGCGCATGATCCCTCCACTTTATCGAGCCAATATCTGTAACGCTCAGTGAGGTGGAAAGAAAAGAATTCAGCGAAGCGGTAATACCAAAGTCAACGCCGAAGCCGGTCCCTGCCGGGGAAAGGAATAATCCATACTCGCTCAGTTTCCTTGCCTCATCGAAATCAATCCCGGCATGGCGAGTGGCAAAGTGAAACTCCCCGGTTAACGTTCCGTTGTCTGCAGTTTCCACTCTCGTATCTCGACTTACGGTGCTGTAGGTGGAGAATCCGTGCACGAGTTTTCCCGTTAGCCCGACCGTGAGATCAGACCTCGAGTTCAGAAGGGGAACCTCAAAGCCAGCAGAAAGTCCGTATGTTCGGAACCACGAACCCTGTAATTCCAGTCCAGAAAGATCATAGAGAGACCCGGCCGGATTCCCGACCAAGAGAAACTCCACGTAGTTGCGCGGCATTTCCATGAAGCCCCTCACTTGTTCTCGTACTGTGAATGCCACACCAACTGAAGGCGACGCTTTCACTGCCACGCCAAAGAGAAGAGTTTCGAAGCCGATATTCATTCTCCCCAGAGGACCATCAAACTCTGCAAGAATCTCCTGCTTCGCGGCCTCATTAAGAAAAACCGGCACTCTTCCCTCCCCTCCTTCCGTTCCCGTGAAGTATTTCGTGTAAATATCATAGGAGAGAAAATCGCTGGCGGCATACAATCCAAAACGGAAAAACCCCAGCTCAACAATCCAGTCATCACGGAGACCGATGTTTGCGGGATTGCCTCCTGAGGCATCCAGCCCATACGACGCGCTTGCCACCGCACCTGCCATTCCAATTGCGCGGATGCTGGTTTTCTCCCCCCCCCAAGCTCCTGAATAGAAAACCAACGCAGCAACAAATACTTCTAAGTATGGAACCCGGTAACGCATTGTTATTGGTTCGCCTTTAACGAGATCGTTGTCCAGACTCGCGTCCTTACAGAATCGATAGTGCGGAAGCGAACGATAGACCCATTCGCTGCGGTCACCAGTGAATACTCGAAGCCCATGAACTCCGAGGGTCGAAACTTGCTTACCTCATCCTGGTTCAATTCGATGATTGCGCGAACATTCGAAGGCAGAGTCACAAAACCCTGCGCATCAACCAGAGCAGAGGCGGCGTTTATTTCCCCACCTTGAGGAACCGAAAGGAGACGAATGAGGGATTGATCAAGAAAGTGCATTCGAAAACGAACCTCAACCGGAAGACCATTCGTCAGCTCAAAGAAAACTCGACCATAATTAAGCCTATCAAAAGTGGAGCGGTCAACCTCAAAATCGGTTTCGCCATCACCGTCGGAATCTCCGAATGCGACCGTATCTTTGACAACACCGCTTGTCACACCTACAATCAACGGGAGGTCAAGATCAATCAATCCTCGGAATCCGCTGCTCGGACCAACGGAACCGACACCTGACAGAGTCGGTGAGTACACGTCCGGTGGATTTACTAGAATATTGCCCACAACAAGAAGAGATTCCGGGAACGATTGCGAAATCTGAGTAAGGAATTGCCCGACTTGCGAAGGATCGAGCGAAATTGAGTTTCCCCCTGGATTGACACGTCGTTCACCCGGCGGAATAGAAATCCACGCCATGGTACCGAAGCTGTCAATCGCTGCCCCAATGGAAACGAACAGATCGACCGGAAATCCTGACGAAGTAATCGCATCGATGTCCAATGATGCGGAAGGAATTGAGATCATCCCGGAGAACTGTCTCCGAAAGTCTCCTAGATCGAGAGGAGTGAAATGTTGGACCGATATCCACGTCGGCTTCACGACTCCTTCCACAGAGTCGATGACTATCGGACTCAAACTCGAAAGGGATATACGAATCTTGTCCGTATCGTTTATCGTGACAGGAGTAGTGGAACCAGTTGGAATTCTGACCGAGCCATACACTTCAAGAGACCTGATAAGATCCCCATTCTGAGATTGCATCCGTCTGCCTGCCATGGGAAGAGTTACGGTGCCGGAGCCGAATGCAGGGAGAAAAATGCTGTCGCGAAAACCAATAAATTGTCCCCCGGCCATTTGCTGTAACTGGGGAAGCTGATAGGAGAAAACAAGATCAAGATTCACGCTGTTCGTAAACCCGAGCTGGATATCTCCACTACTAAACACGGCAACGCGGACAAGGGTCGAGTCAGCAATTGACAACGATGCTGTGTCATTCGCGATAAGCGTTTGTGCCGGAATGAATGCAAGCTCTGCCCTCCGCACTAACAAGCCGGATCCTTGCATTGTGAACACAAACAGATCACCCGACGGAATCGGAACCGGAGAGGGGCTTCCCTGGATATGAAGGTTGAACGAACCTATCGTTATACTATTGTCGGTAGTCCGTCCAGCCAGGTTATCGGATCCGACACCTACTCCGAGAGGAGGAATGGTTGCAGGATTCATCGTCATGATTGCCAACGTGCGACCCTGGCCATCCAATAATTGCAGCGGCGAAAGAACAGTAATGGGAACCGGTAGATTATTTCGAAGGCTGAGAGTGAGCGTTCCCTCCTCTATCGTCAGAGAAAGAAAGCCGCCTATGGGATTCTGTATGCCTGCAATCTGAACGGTCGTATCTGGTATCGTTGTCGTTGATCCGCCAGGGAGCCAAGGAAAGGAGATTCCAGCGGTAGCGCTGAACGAAGATATTCCCAGTGGACCCAGCTCAACCTGAGATGATGTGTCAGGAACATCGAGTGTGATGCTGGTTCCGATGACGGTGGCGGGAATATCCGATGACGAAGTAAAAAATATTTGATTATCTGTTCCGACTCGAAGTAGAGAAGTATCGCGCGCGACAAGCTCGGCGAGAGTATATTTTCGATTCACCAGCGGGAGGGTAAGCTCCACATCCCATGATGGTGCCTTCGGCTCGAGCGGATCGCTGCAGCCAAAGATAGATCCCCCCAGGAGAAAGATCATCACGAAGTGTTTGCACTTCGTGATCAATGCGTACCTTTTTTCGTTGGCACCATCCCCATCCCTAACAAATGACTAATGGACCTTCTCGTCTTTCATGACTGGCTGTATCCCGAATGGTGTCCCCGGTAAGTCACCCTGGATCTTAATTTCCCCAAATTTTCCTTCATATTTGCTGATGTTGTCCTCCAACGCTCGCATAAGAAGTTTTGCGTGCTGCGCGGTCATAATAAGGCGAGCATGAACTTTCGCTTTAGGAACTCCGGGAAGGACCCGGGTAAAGTCGATGACGAACTCTGCCGGTGAATGTGTGATAATCGCGAGATTGGAATAGATCCCTTCCGCCTCTTTTTCACCAAGCTCAATATTGATTTGCTGACCTGTTGGCTGATCTGCCATGACTAATCTCCTTGATATTAATAGAAAAAGCCCATTCCACTGCCGTGGGGGAATGGGCTTTTTTCTAAAACTGTTTCGTTGACTTCACTTACCCTTAGTGATCTTGTCCGCTTTATCGAATGCGTCCTTCGATTCCTTCAACAGATTCAGGTTCGCGTAGACTCTCCCCAATTGCATCCAGAGAGTTGCGTCATCCAAACGCGATTCCGCCGATTCTTTTAAGTATGGCAAAGCAGCCTTGAATTTTTCCTTGTACGAAAGATCCGGTTTGTCATTGGACTTTGCAGCAGCGGCTTTCTTGTCAGACTCCTCTTTCATCGCAACTCCCCAGTTAAGAAAGGCAACACCCAGATTATACGTCGCGTCAGGATCACCCGGTTGAAGGTCGAGCGCCTTCTTGAATTGATCTGAACTCTCGCCAAATTTTTCTGACTTAAGAAGAAAGACTCCGTACGCAAATCGATAGACAAACTTATCCGGATCCTTCGTCACTGCATCCCGGGCAATGGCAAGCGCCTTGTCTTCCTTGTTGGCAAGTTGGTAGGCATCGATAAGGAGCGTAATATTGTCTTGATCCGCAGGATCGACATTGTACACCTTTTCAAAAAATCCTGCGGCGGTCAGATATTCCGAATTCGCTGTGCCGTCGTTTCCTCCTTTTTTTGCCTCAGTAGCTCTTTCAAAATGTATCCTCCCCAATAACGAAACGGCATCTTTGTCATTGGGGTCATTGTTCGAGGACGCGTTAAGCCACTTCTCGGCGTTCTCAAAATCTTTAGCAGCGTAGTAGGAAAAACCTGCCATGTAGTATGCTCGATTTGAGTCCGGTACCATCGTCGTTGCAAGAGCGAATTTTTCACCGGATTTTACGTAGTTTGCTTTGTCATTCTTCCCTTCGTTGAAAGCATTCACCCCCTGGTTGAACAGGTCACCCCAGGCGCTGAGCCTGTATTTACCAATCAACTCGGAGTGATCTTCCGACAGCGCGAGGGCGTGGGAGAACGCGTCGCTCATTTCAGAATATTTTTTTGTTTCATACCGAATCTCGCCAAGCATGTACCAAGCTTCTTCATTCTTGTCATTTTTCGCAAGCTCTCGAAGGAGGCTTTCTTCGGCTTTATCATACTGCTTTTGTTGGCGAGCAAGTTTCGCAGTGGTCATCTCTGCCGATCCACATTGGAATCCCGTCAAAGTAAGATATCCAAAGATCAACAAGACAATTACGATGGAATACGACTTCATGTCAAACTCCCTAGCATGTATTGAGACCGTCGACGGTGCGACGGTTTATGGCAATGGCAAAAAAATATAGGGATTGAAATCTTGAAATGCAAGAAATCGGCCTTGCCCTGCATTGACTTTCGAGAGCGTTTTTGGTAGAATGGGATTGAAGAATAAACATGTTGCTCCACCATCACGCAAGACACCGAAGACCGACCACGCCGGCGCAAGCAAGTACTTTGCAATCACCTGATCCCACCCGAACTACTAAGCACATGCAGTGCATTTTCTGCGATATTATCAATAAGAAGACTCCAGCCGAGTTTCTGTACGAAAACGAATTATCGATCGCTATACTCGATATCAATCCAATACATTATGGTCATGCACTTATCATCCCCAAACGGCACTGCATCGATTTTCTCGCACTCCCTGAGCCGGACCTTACACGAGTGATGCAGGTCGGACAGGTTGTTGCTCGCGGACTCGTCGAATCGCTTGGCTTGGAGGGCTTCAACATCTTCTCAAACAACGGAAGAATCGCAGGACAATCTGTGTTTCACTTTCATCTTCACATAACCCCACGTTATCCGGGTGACGATATCCGTTTCGTCCTCAAACTGAAGAAATATCAGGACGGCGATGCTTCTCGATATGGAGCACGCATCCGGGACATAATTCAACAACAACGAAAGACCAATGGTTAGAGACCTATGATAAAATACTCCAAACTTAACTTACCAACGACCGGCGAGAAGATCACCTATTCCAAAGGCCAGCTTCGTGTTCCGGACCATCCTATCATCCCCTTTATCGAAGGAGATGGCACCGGCCCTGATATTTGGAAGGCATCACGGAAGGTATTCGATGCCGCAGTGTATCAAGCATATCAAGGCAAGCGATCCATTGTGTGGTTTGAGATTTTTGCCGGAGAGAAGGCGAACGATAAATATGGAGAGGGAACATGGCTACCCGAAGACACTCTTAGCGCTATCCGAGAGTTTACTATCGCCATTAAGGGCCCGTTAACCACGCCGGTTGGGGGCGGTATTCGCTCTATTAATGTGTCCTTGCGTCAACAACTCGATTTGTACGTTTGTCTCCGACCAGTCCAATATTTCTCCGGCGTCCCATCACCTGTAAAGCACCCGGAAAAGATTGATATGGTGATTTTCCGTGAAAACACGGAGGATATCTATGCCGGCATCGAATGGAAATCCGGCACGCCTGAAGTAAAGAAGGTGGTTGATTGGCTGCAGAAAGAGATGGGAGTAAAGAAGATTCGATTCCCCGAGACCTCCAGCATTGGTATCAAACCGGTCTCGAAGGAAGGAAGCGAGCGTCTTATTCGGGCCGCGATTGAATATGCGATCCTCAACAAAAGAGAATCCGTTACCCTGGTTCACAAAGGGAATATCATGAAGTTCACAGAGGGAGCCTTCAGAGATTGGGGATATGCGCTGGCAAAAGCCGAGTTTTCGGATAAGGTGGTTTCATGGGAGGAGTGTGGAGGAAAGCCTCCTGCTGGAAAAGTGCTCATCAAGGATGCAATTGCAGACGCCTTCCTCCAGCAAATCCTGACAAGACCTGATGAATTTGACGTTATTGCTACCCTCAATCTGAATGGCGACTATCTTTCCGACGCGTTAGCAGCGCAGGTTGGCGGAATCGGGATCGCCCCGGGAGGAAACATCAATTATATGTCCGGGCATGCTATTTTCGAAGCTACGCACGGTACTGCGCCAAAATATACCGGGCAGGACAAAGTTAATCCAGGGTCTCTGATACTTAGTGGGGAAATGATGCTTCGATATATGGGCTGGTCTGGAGCCGCCGATCTTATTCTTTCGGCCCTCGACCGGACGATTCGTTCGAAGACAGTTACATATGATTTCGCAAGACTTATGGAAGGTGCCAAGGAACTGAAATGCTCCGAGTTCGGAGATGCTATTATCAAAAACATGTCGTAAACTCGGGAAATTTGCTGTTTAATATTTGCGCACGAGACGCGGAACGGGCGCCCAAAGAAGGAGTGCGTATGAAAAAAAATCTTGAGTGCTGAGGAAAAAAGTGTTATGATTGATCCGCAGTTCGGCAGATAACCAAGGTTCCTTCACGCCGAAGAGAATCTATTCGATCCGAGTTTCGATGCTTCTTTCGTTCCAAACCTAATCACCATTTACCCAATTATCCAAAAAGGACACACTCATGAAGACTAATGTTACTTCATCGTGTTCACACATGGCAGCGTTTGCTCTCCTTACGCTGTTCTGCGCCTCAGGGCTCTATGCCCAAGGCATCACCAGTGCGGCCATCAACGGGCTAGTTAGTGATGCCGCCGGTCAACCCCTTCCGGGAGCAAACATCGTTGCCGTTCACGTACCGAGCGGCACTACCTATGGCACGAGTTCCCGCAACGACGGACGCTACAATGTGCCGAATCTTCGCGTAGGTGGACCGTACACCGTAACAGCATCATACCTCGGATACTCCACGCAGGTTCGAGAAGGCGTAAGTTTGCAACTCTCTCAAAATCTTGAGTTGGATTTTCAGCTTTCGGAAGAAGCGGTGCAAGGACAGGAGGTAGTTGTCGTCGGTCAGCAAAATGCCCTCTTCAGTTCTTCAACGACGGGTGCTGCAACGAACGTCTCTCGTGGACAGATTGATCGACTCCCGTCCATCTCACGAAACTTCCAGGACTATTACAAGTTGTCGCCATACCTGTCCGGTTCATCTGTTTCCGGTTCAGCAGGCGGAAACGCTTTGGGGCGTAATTCAAAGTACAACAACATCCAGATCGACGGAGCAAACTTCAACGATCTATTTGGTCTTGGAGGTACCGGTGCGCCGGCTGGACAGTCGAATGTAACCCCAATCAGCTTGGATGCGATTGAGGAGTTTCAAATCGTTGTTTCCCCTTATGATGTCAGACAATCTGGTTTTACGGGTGCTGGGATTAATGCAATCACACGAGGAGGTACTAATCAGTACAAAGGCTCCGCCTTTTATTTTGGGCGAAGCGAGGGTTTTGCCGGCAAAAGTCCGGACACGCTGAAGAAGAAACTAGACGGTTTCTCCGACTACCAGCTCGGTGGCCGCATCGGTGGACCAATCGTCGAAGACAAGTTGTTCTTCTTTGCGAACGGTGAAATCACACGCTTTGAGCAGCCGTTCGCTAGAACATTCGGTAGTCAGACTATAGGCACGAATTCATACACAGTCATTCAGGACTCTTTGAATCTTCTCACGAACTACCTTATGAGCCAATACGGGTATGACCCGGGATCGTGGACAAACATTAGTCCTATACGAGAGAGCGACAAGGTGTTCTTGCGTTTGGATTATAACCTTAGCCAGGGGCACAAACTAACCGCCCGCTGGAATTTCCTTCGGTCGACAGAGGATAATACGCCCTCCCGGGGAAGAGCGCCAACCGATATCTATGCTGCAAACGGACGTTATAAACTTGATAACAAAACGCATTCTCTTGCATTGCAACTTTCGAGCATCTTCAGTAACGAGATTTCAAACGAATTGACTCTCGGCTATGTAGATCAGTTTGATAACCCCCTCTATTACGGATCTCCCTTCCCGACACTCTACATAAGAACCAGCAATCCTTCCGCCGCAGATATGAGGACACAGACCTTGGTACTCGGTTCTGAACAGTTCCGCCACCGTAACGAGTTGGGCCAGAAGTATTTCGAAATTACAAATAATCTATCGTGGTATCTGCAAGATCACACAGTGATCGTCGGGGCAAAGCTTGATATCTTGAATTTTGATAATCTCTTTATCAATGACAATTTCGGCGTATACAATTATAACTCTATCGCCGAATTTCTTGCGAACACATCTCCCTCCTCCTATTCGTTCAGGTACTCAGCGACGGCGGATCCACTTCAGAGAGCCGGCTGGGGAGCAAATCAATTTGGGTTCTACGCACAGGATGAATGGCAGGTAGATCCTGACCTAAAGATCACGGGCGGTGTACGGTTTGATATCCCAACATATCCTGACAAACCGAACTACAACGCACGGTTTGATTCGAGCTTCGGACTGCGCACTGATGAAACGCCGAAGACGACGGTAGCAGTTTCACCCCGCCTCGGTTTCAACTGGGCGTTGGATGAAGAGAGGACAGCTCAAATACGAGGCGGTGCTGGAATATTTTACGGTCGTTTTCCCTACGTATGGGTGTCGAACCAGTATAGCAACACGGGCGTTGATTTCTTCACGGTGACCACACGACCGGCGATGTTTAACCCCGATCCGAATGGCCAGGCAAAACTGCCTCCGTCGAGCACCACCGCTGAAGTTGACATTACGGATCGCAATTTCAAAGCGCCGTCAATCATCCGATACGACCTTGCGTTTGATTACAAACTACCGGAGTATTTCACGGCAACATTGGAAGGGATCTTCTCCACCACACAAAATGACATTGTGTATCAGAACATTAACCTGAAGGGCCAACAGGACAACGCCGGTGTAGTTTCGGGACAGGGTCCGTTGACCGCTGGTGGCGTGCTCGCCGGAGAAAATCGTCCGGTATGGGGCACTTACAGCCCTGCCACCCGACGTTATTCCACGGTGTGGGTTGACAATCAGTTCTCGCCCGGTGCATTTCTCATCAAGAACACCGATCAAGGGAGCAATGCCAACATTACTGTCAAGGTGGAGCGCAACGCCCCTGACGGCCTCAACGGGTTCGCCTCGTATACGTGGGGTCGAGCTAAAGACATAAACAGTGGAAACTCTGCAACTGCAAGCTCGGGATGGAGATTCAACCCGACAGAGGGTAATCCTAATATTCCACAGCTGAGCTTCTCCCAATACGACCGAACACATCGTATCATTGCGACTGTATCTTATCGTTTTGATTGGGACTGGAATGGACTCGCAACAACGCTTGGCGTTTTCTATAATGGTCAGTCGGGTCGTCGGTTTTCCTATCTCGTAAGTGGGGATGTAAACGGTGACGGACGAAGCGACAACGACCTTCCGTACATTCCGCGGGATGCCAATGACATTATTCTTGTAAATTCATCAGGAACCGTCCTCCCGCCTACGGATCCAGCATATGCTGCGTTGATGGGGTACATCAATGGGGATGACTATCTGAAGGACAACAAGGGAAAGATCTCAGAGCGATCAGGCCCGAGCGAACCATGGGGTCACCAGATTGACCTCCGACTTGCTCAAGAAATCCCTACTGTTGCGGGACAAAGAATTGAGATCACCTTTGATGTACTCAATGTCTTGAATCTGCTCAATAGCGATTGGGGATGGCAAAGGAATGTTGGAGTGAATCAAACAGTAAACCTTCTTTCCTTCCACAGCATTGAGACGACACCTGGCGCCAACTATGGCAAGCCTCGGTATCAGTGGCAGGGGCTGAGCGATCCATTCGTCCCGGACAACATCTTCTCACGCTGGCAGGCACAGCTCGGGGTTCGATATACGTTCTAATCTGAATCTCAAGAAAAACAAAGCCCCTCGGCCAGAACCGAGGGGCTTCTTATTTCATGCTTACAAAATCAGCAGGGTGCCCTTTGGACACCTCCATAGTTTCTGATCTCTTACTTTACTTCTGAACTCCCGCCTCTGCTCCAAAGAACTCCTGAAATGCACCTTTCAGATGTTCGGCGATCTGCGTTGCATCCCTGTTCTCAATTTGAAAACGAGGAACAAAGTGCACGAGCGCGCCATCCTTGAACATTGCGATCGATGGGGATGAAGGCGGAATATTGCCGAGAATTTCCCGCAGACGTG
The DNA here is from genome assembly GCA_036397975.1 of Bacteroidota bacterium. Classification (GTDB taxonomy): domain Bacteria; phylum Bacteroidota; class Ignavibacteria; order UBA10030; family UBA6906; genus SZUA-287. The sequence goes on along the minus strand of DASWHW010000009.1, from coordinate 5,415 downwards.
CAGTCGCCTCTATATCTGCACCTGCAAACACCGTCGTGAGGTGGTCTGGCTTGATGTCTGATTGTTGAAGAGCCATGGCAATCCCCGGTCGCGCTTTCCCTGCCGCACAGCCACAGACTGAGTTAATAACAACGAGATTCGTCCCTTTCTCCTCCTTGACGGCTTTATCAACATCCGCGGCAGCGCGCAACTCACGAAAGCCGATTCGAGTTAAATCCTCGCGGAACGGCTTGATCATCATTTCATTATATCGCATTCTTGTTTATCCCTTTCTTGTAAGTGTGCGTTCTGTCTCGTTGATCTTCCTAACCTATTTTCTTCGTCGTTGGTTCCTTGCGGCTTTCTTCACAGGCCGCCCACGGGTAACCCGAACTTTCGCCTTAACGGTTTTCTTTGTCACCCTTGCTTTCGCAGCCCTCTTCTTGACCGGTTTCCCGCTCCTCTTCGTAGCTTTGGATTTCTTTGCAGGCTTGATCCTCTTCATCCTCTGTTGTTCAGCCGCGATTAGGTTCAAAGCGCTGCCGGCTCTAAACCATCGTATTTGATTGTCGTTGAACGTGTGGTTCAGCAAACACTCGTCAATCGAGCCGTCCGAATGTTTGAGCAGCATTCGAAGCGCTATGCCCGGCGCAAACGTGTTCAGTCCCACAATGGATACTCTGTCGTCTTCTCGAACTTTATCATAATCATTCGGATCAACAAACGTCAGCGGAAGCACTCCCTGCTTCTTCAGGTTCGATTCATGAATGCGGGCAAAACTTTTGACAATGATCGCCTTCGCACCAAGCCAGCGAGGTTCCATCGCCGCATGCTCTCTACTTGAACCCTCTCCATAGTTTTCGTCTCCGATAGCAACCCACCCGATATTCTGTTGCTTGTACTCGCGCGCAACAGCGGAGAACTCCTTTACTTCACCGGCAAGAACATTTTGTCCACGACCGATCTCCCCCGAAAAAGCATTGACTGCACCGCTAAACATGTTGTTAGAAATATTATCGAGATGCCCTCGGTACTTCAGCCACTTTCCGGCAGGCGAAATATGGTCGGTGGTGCACTTCCCCTTCGCCTTTACCAATACCGCGAGATCGACAAGATCCTTCCCGTTCCAAGGAGCAAACGGAGCGAGAGCTTGCAGTCTATCACTCGTAGGCGAGATTTGTACATTCACTTTTCTCCCTGATTTCGCCGGAGGTACGAATCCACTCTCGCCCGGAGTGAAACCGTTCGACGGCAGTTCATCTCCCGTTGGCGGATCGAGCTTCACCGACTCTCCGTGATCATTGATCAGAGAATCGGTAAGTGGGTTGAATGTCAGTTTTCCGGCGAGCGCAAACGCAGTGACAATCTCCGGGCTTGCCACGAACGCGTGCGTGTCTGGATTGGCGTCGTTCCTGCCTGCAAAGTTTCTGTTGAATGAAGTAATGATCGAGTTCTTGTCCCCTTTCTTCACGTCATGCCGTTTCCATTGACCGATACAAGGTCCGCAGGCATTGGCAAGGACCAGACCTCCAACGTCGGTTAGGACTTTCAGGTGACCATCGCGTTCTATCGTTGCCCGCACCTGCTCTGAACCCGGTGTGATGGTGAATTCGGAACGTGTACGCAACCCCTTGGCAAGAGCCTGGCGGGCAACACTGGTTGATCGTTCGATATCCTCGTAGCTCGAATTCGTGCAGCTGCCGATCAGAGCGACACGGAGTTCTTCAGGATAATTGTTGGTTCGGACCGCCTGTGCAAACTCTGAAAGCTTCCACGCCCGATCGGGTGAAAACGGTCCATTGACCATTGGTTCAAGGTCGGACAAGTTTATTTCTATGACCTGATCGTAGTACTCCTGTGGCGTGGAAAGTATCTCCGGATCAGGCTGAAGGTGTTCAGCAACCGCATCGGCCAGACGCGCTACCTCAGATCGGCCGGTTGCACGAAGGTAGTCAGCCATTCGCGAATCATAAGGGAAAATCGATGTTGTCGCACCAATTTCGGCACCCATGTTGCAGATTGTCCCCTTACCGGTGCAGGAAATGGACTTCGTCCCTTCACCAAAATACTCGACAATCGCCCCCGTCCCCCCTTTCACCGTGAGTATTCCTGCCACTTTCAGAATCACGTCTTTGGGAGACGTCCATCCGCGAAGTGAGCCAGTTAGCTTGACTCCGATAATTCTTGGGAACTTCAACTCCCAGGGCATCCCGGCCATAACATCCACCGCATCTGCCCCACCCACGCCGATTGCAACCATGCCCAGTCCTCCGGCATTGGGAGTGTGCGAGTCTGTTCCAATCATCATTCCACCCGGAAACGCATAGTTCTCAATGACAACCTGGTGAATAATTCCAGCACCAGGCATCCAGAACCCAATCCCGTGCTTGCTCGAAACACCAGCCAAAAAGTCGAACACCTCTTTGTTATCTGAAAACGCTTGGGCAAGATCTTCTCGAGCGCCTATCTGCGCCTGAATTAGGTGATCGCAGTGAACTGTACTGGGCACTGCAACCTGAGGAATCCCTGCGGACATGAATTGAAGCAACGCCATCTGCGCCGTTGCATCCTGCATCGCGACACGATCAGGTGAAAACTCTGTATAGGTCTTGCCCCGTTCCGCTGGTTCGCTCGTTGTAGCGGTAAGGTGTGCATAGAGAATCTTTTCTGTCAAGGTCAAAGGTCTCCCCACAAGCTCACGCGCAGCCCGTACTCGTGACGGTAAACCGCTGTACAACTTCTTAATCAAATCAAGATCGAAAATCATTTGGATTATCCTTCATCAAAGATGCTAACAACCAAAAAGCCGTCACAATATAACCATACCCCGACATGTGTGCAAGTCAACGATCCGAGAGGATCGATACTATTCAATGTCCAGAACGTTGGTTGCAATAGATAACCCAAATCCTTAATTTTGAGAAATCTCTTAACATGGAGACAAATATTTCTCCGCATGACATCAAGACCTTTAGAGCAATACGAAGAGTCTGAAGAAGTAGTTACCGAAGAACCTGCAAAGGTTATCCTCTTTAATGACGATATCCACAGCTTTGAAGAAGTCATCACCCAGCTAATGAAAGCTCTGCGATGCACAGAACCTCATGCCGAATCACTAGCACTTGAAGCACACACGAACGGCAAGGCTATGGTTTACACCGGCGATATGGTTAAATGTATTGAAGTCAGTGGCATCCTGGAGGAAATCAGTCTCGTCACTCAAATTGAAATGTGAGGCGGATTCAATCCCTCTCATTCACCTCACAATTGGCAGTTTTTCATGACTTCCTCTGAAATTCGAAAGAGCTTCCTGGATTTTTTCTCCGCACGAAACCACCGGATTGTGCCGAGTACACCCGTCATTCCTCATGGCGATTCATCCCTCCTGTTTACGAACGCCGGGATGAATCAATTCAAGGATGTGTTTCTCGGGACGGGCACACGGGAATACTCTCGTGCCGCCGATACCCAGAAATGTATCCGGGTCAGCGGCAAGCACAATGACCTTGAAGAAGTTGGCCGTGATACATACCATCACACATTTTTCGAAATGCTTGGCAACTGGTCATTTGGCGACTACTACAAAAAGGAGGCGATCGAGTGGGCATGGGAACTACTCACGAAAGAATGGAGACTTGACAAGAGTCGCTTGTATGCAACTGTCTTCGAGACGGATAACGAAGCAGAGAATCTTTGGAAGACCGTTACCGATATTGATCCCTCCCATGTTCTCCGGTTTGGCAAGAAAGATAATTTTTGGGAAATGGGTGAGACCGGGCCATGCGGGCCCTGTTCCGAAATTCACATTGACTTGACTGCCGACCACTCCGGTGGAGCTCTCGTGAATGCCGGGGATCCCAGGGTCATGGAAATCTGGAACCTCGTCTTCATTCAACACAATCGGAACGAAACCGGGAAACTCGAGAATCTACCGGCGAAGCACGTGGACACGGGAATGGGGTTTGAGCGAATTTGCGCTGTCCTGCAGAAAAAAAGCTCGAACTACGACACCGATGTGTTCATGCCAATCATCAACAGAATTGCCCAGACTGTTGGTAAGGAGTATTCCCACAAGCTGGACGTTCCTGCGGACACCGCCATGAGAGTCATTGCAGACCATGTTCGGATGCTAACTTTCTCCATTGCTGATGGGGCAATTCCAGGGAACGAGGGCCGTGGATATGTGCTTCGTCGAATCCTTCGCCGCGCTGCGCGCTTTGGACGGAATCTCGGGATGCATGAACCTTTTCTCTTCAAGATATCGCCCGCAGTTGTTGAATCCATGGGGGATGTGTTTCCAGAAATCAAAAGTGGACTGGAACATATCCAAAAGGTGATTAAGGCGGAAGAGGAAGGATTCAACGCAACTCTGGACCGGGGCTTGGAAATTTTTGAGTCGGTTGCTACGTCCGCACATTCCGGAATCTTCCCTGGCGACGAAGCATTCAAGTTATACGATACCTACGGATTCCCATTGGATCTGACTCAGTTGATGGCGGAGGAGCGTGGCTTCAAAGTCGATACTACGTCGTTCAACGAGTTGATGAATCAACAGCGTGACCGATCACGTAAGGGTGGCTCAATGGCGGCGGACTCGATCTCCGGAAAAGAAGCACCCGACATCGATCTTCCTGCTGGAGTAATGTCAAAATTCGTTGGGTACGATCGAATGGAATCGGACACCGTCGTCCTCGCATCCAAGGAAAACATGGTTGTCGTGGAGTCATCTCCATTTTATGTTGAGTCAGGCGGGCAGGTAAGTGACACCGGCAGTCTTTCTGTCGAAGGAAAATCCTACAGCGTTATTGGTACACGCAAAGGAGCCAATGGATCGGTCCTGATTTTGGATTCTCCTTTGCCGCCTTCTGCCGGAAAACGTGCGCGTGCCGTCGTCATAGCCGACCGACGTCTCAACATTCAACGGAATCACTCGGCAACACACCTCGTCCATGAAGCTCTTCGTCGCGTCCTGGGAACGCATGTGCATCAGCAGGGATCGCTTGTTGCACCCGACCATCTTCGATTCGATTTTCCACATTTTGGCAAAATCACCCTGGAGGAAATCCGTGCGATCGAAGACATGGTCAACGCTAAAATTCGTGAGAATGTCAATGTGCAAACTGAGATCGACCTCCCCATCGATAAGGCGAGGAAAATCCCAAACGTAAAAATGTTCTTTGGTGACAAATACGGCGACATCGTTCGTGTTGTTTTTATTGATGAAAAATTCAGCGTCGAGTTCTGTGGCGGAACTCATGTGAAAGGAACCCGGGAGATCGGGATCTTCAAAATTGTTTCTGAGTCGAGTATAGCCAGCGGCGTCCGCCGTATTGAAGCAATTACAGGAGAAGGCATTCAGCGGTTCATCCAGAGTAAAATGCAAGAGCACCAACGGATGACTGATGAAATTTCTCGACTGGCCGAAGAAGCCGAGAA
>DASWHW010000008.1:0-33980 GCA_036397975.1 Bacteroidota bacterium | reverse complement strand
GGTGGTCACAATACGGGGACGCGTGATTTTAACCTGCTCGCGGCAATGGAGGAGATTCGCCATAACTTTCTCCATGCAAGATTTGCCGCGGGCAAAGTGGAGAATACGCCTTTCGACATGTATCGAAGAAGAATCATTTTTGTCCTAGGAGGAATTATGGACGTCGAGTTTTCCCTCCGGGCACTGGCGTCATCAACACAGGAAGGGCGCTATCGAAAGGCAATGACGAAAAGGCTAAGCGATGCTTGTAAAAAACTGGAAGCGCTTTGCCGCACAGGGTATTTTCCAGATATTGAACTGCTGCTTGAAAAGATCGAAACCATACATCCGGGGCAATCCAAGAGCAAGGCAGATGAGATCGCAGATCAGTTCTCCGTTAGCGCGAAGAGATTCGCGGTTGCCGCCGATGCCCGGTCACTCGAAGGTGTTGACAAGCTGCTCTTATCGCAAAAACCACAAAAACAATAATCGGGCTTCCTATGAGTTTTTTCGCGCAAAGCATGAGAACTACTTTAATGGTTCTGGCTGCTGATGCAGTAGTTGTGTCCTTTGTCCTCCCGCAGGAATCTGGAAAAACTGGATTCCTGTGGCACGATCCGGCAAAGATTGTGAAAGGGGAAGAATGCGGAGTGTGCCACACCCGCGAATACAAGCTCTGGGATACCACCGCCCATGCCCGCGGAAAGAACGTGGATCGAGGTTACGAGAATGCTGAGAGCATCAAGGAACGAATGGGTGTGGTCAGCCTTCGCCATGAGAGTCTCTGTCTTCGTTGCCACTCCACCGGTGTGAAGAATGATGAAGGAGAATTTATCGCGATATCGGGGATATCCTGTGAGTCATGCCACGGTGCAGCACGTGATTGGATCAACGTCCATAACAAGAAAGGTTTGCCTCCTGCGGAAAAAGCTGAGCGAAACAAAAAGGCAAAGGAAGCAGGGATGTTGCGCCCCTCGGAGATTTACGACGTCGTGGCAAACTGCTATCAATGTCATACCGTTCCTCATGAAGAACTTGTGAACAAAGGGGGGCACCCTGCGGGCAGCACTAATTTTGATTTTCTTGCCCGGCTCGGACAAATTCGACACAACTTTCTTGAAGCGCAGTTTGATGCAACAAAGATCGAAAATCGGGAGTCAACGCCCGAACGTATCCGTAAGCTTTACGTTATAAGTGCTGCACTTGAATTGGAGTTCAACATACGCGGGGCGGCGGTCGCGACAGAGAACGGAGGATACTTCAAGGCAATGCAGCGGAGGGTGCGGGGTGCTGTTGGAAAACTGAATGCCATCGTTTCCCGCACATCGATCCCGGAAGTCAGGGAGATGCTTGGGGTCATCGGCAAGGTGGATATAGCACCCAACAAGAAGGATGAATTGCTGGCGGCAGCAAACAAGATCAGAACGTCGGCGAAGAAGATTGCAGCCTCGTACGATGGTACACAATTCGGCGCGCTCGATGGAGTAATCAGCGGAGCGGATGATGCGACGGCCGCACCGGTGGTCGTTGAGCAATCAACGGGACAGGCAACACCGAGTGATGCGTCAACAGGTCAAACAGAAACAAAGCAGCCGCCGGTTTCTACCACTCAGCAATCGCCCTCATCCAGGCAAACCTCCTCGCAGTCATCCTATCCTATTAAGACATCACTTCGTCCAAAGTCGAAGTACCAGGTCATTGCCGATTGTTCCTGCCATAAAGTTGAAAACGAATGGATGTCAACGAATTTCCACTCGCAATCGGCAGTTCCCTTCATCAACAAGAAACAAAAAGTGTTACAGATTGCCGCAAAGTATGGACTCAAGGCCTCTGAGATCACAAAAGGGAACAAGCTCTGCATGGATTGTCACGGCACTATCATTGGTGGTCAAGAATCTTACGATGTTTTTGATGGGGTGGGATGCGAGAGTTGCCATGGTGCGGGAAGTGGGTTCCAAAAACTGCACAGTGTGAAAGGTGCGGGTGGCTATCCCGTCGGAAAGGACCTGGGGATGCTGGTACTGACGGACGCGAAAGTGCGTGCGGAGGTCTGCGCGTCCTGCCACTATCTTACCGACCCTCGGCTGCTCTCCGCTGGTCACCCTTCTGGAAAAGATTTTGATCTCGGAAAGAAAAATGGAAAAATTGTCCATTGGAGAACAAGTCGAGATCCATCGGCCAGTGAGTTGAGCAGCGCGTTTGCCGCGGTGCGAAGTTCGCGTGGAGGCATACCCGATGTCCAGCCTGTTGTCGCTTCCGCGGCAACGTCGACCCCCTCTTCGACAGGTACACGTCAAGAGACGAGGGAGGTCGTTGTTGCACCTCCTCCGCCGCGACCGGCTCCCGTTGGTGCGAGAGTTATTCCGTCGCAGCCCAAGGATATTACTTTGTCGGAGTTTCCTTCCATCACCGATAGCACCGCGGTGGAAAAAGTCTTGCTACTCTTGAAGCAACGTCTCGATGAGATTTATCGGCAGGTCGAAAAATAAAATGATGCAACAACTCCATCCACTCAGGAATTCAATCTTGCATGGCTAACCAGGAAAAGCGAACACGAAAGAAGGGAACCTTTGCCGACATTCGGCTTCCCGTCATCCGAAAATATATTTTCCCCGGTACTCGGTTGAAGATGATTCTGATTGGCGGAGGCGTTGCACTCGTCGTACTGGCCTACGCACTGTTCAACATCTTCTTCCAAAAGGGGAGTTTCATTTCCAACGGTCCGCTGACGAGCAATCATGCGAACTTTGAAGAGGAATGCGTGTCATGCCACGCGCCCGGAGATTCTCCCGGTTCCTTTGCGGCGGTAACCAACGAACGCTGCTCGTCGTGTCACGAGAAGTACGGCGACAAGCTTGGAGTGTACACGTACAAGGCGCATTACATTTACCGGTCCGATGATTTCGATCGTCTTCGGTCGAACCCTCACGAGCAGCAGTGCTACGTGTGTCATGCAGAGCATCAAGGACGCGAGAATCGGCTCACAGATGTTTCGGATAAAGAATGCCTGGTCTGTCATCGCGACGAAAAGAATCCACAGTTCAATTCTTTCAATGACGGTCATCCGCAGTTTGAGTTTGCCCGAACATCCCGTCCGGAAGTAACGAATCTCCGGTTCCCTCATATCATGCACGTTGAAGAGATTCAGAAAAAAGAAGGCCTGGTCGATATCGAGCAGGCATGCCTATTCTGTCATAAACCTCAACCGGATGGAAAGAGTTTTCAGCCAATCAGTTTTGATGCGAGTTGCGACGCCTGCCATCTGACGACAAGCGATAAGACTCCATTCCTTCCAGTAAAGAGCGGCAATTCCATCGGAGTCGAGACGATGAGTTCCATCCGCGCCCGTGAGGGAGCGAGAGCTTTGTGGGCGTTTTATACCAATGAGAATGAATTCAGGGTTCAGGGTGCGGTGATGCAAAAAGGTCCTTTGCATCATCAGGATCCTTGGGTGATGGAAAACCTCGCATTACTCCGGAAGGAATTGTATCCCGACCTTGGAATTGCAGAGTTGTTGAAGTCTACAGGAGACGTTCCAACCTATGAAGTGCGAAAACTGTATGTCGAAGCTGTGAAGACGTTACGCACGTATGCGGACGGTCTTCGAAGTCGTCCTGAGCCGGAAATCCAGCGTGAACTTCTGCTCATCGGCAGGCAGCTTGATAAGGTTGAGGAGACATTGCGTGATCCGTACGCTTCACTCGACGATACGAAGTTTCTCCTCAGCACGGCTGTCGAAAATCCCCGGCTCAATACGGACGACAAGAATCAAATAACGCGGGTCGTCGATAATTTGACGAAACCATGTCAGAAGTGTCATTATCTTTCCCACGCAACGATTCTTCGAGCGCGCGCCGATCAGAAAACGTTACGCCGGGCGGAATTCAACCACCGTGCACATATCCTGCAACGCCGATGTCTGGAATGTCATACTGCGATACCATTTGCGGGGTACGTTGGGAACAAGGCGCGACCAACGGAAGCGCAGGATAATTCCGGCATCCAGAACATACCGACCATCGAAACATGTCTGCAATGCCATACCGCCAGTAACGGATCGAACGCGTGCAGAACATGTCACGAGTTCCACCCCAATAAGAATCAGCGGTCCAACCTACTTCTGTATCTTCACTGAGTGAGAGAATCCATCGTATGAATCAACAACTCGGCTTAACACAGATAAAACGACTTGCCCAGTACAAGGATCGATGGACATCGTATGGAGCGAACACCGGGATCATCGAGCTTTCCGAAAAGCCGACCGTTAAGGTCTTGCGTGCGATCGACATCTTTAAAGATTACGATGAGACATTTCTGGAGAAGATCAGTCAGGACATCTCCATTGCACGGTGGAAGAAAGACACGGTGCTGTTTGAGGAGGGAAGCTATATCGATGTAGCGTTCTTCATCGTAAGTGGAAGCGTGGACATGTCCTTACAGCAACAGGAGCGACTACCCTCGCAAGATACGCCCATTTTTGATGCGTCCCGCACGGTGATGCGCGGGGTCATGGAGCTGCGAAAGCAGGAGGAGCAACAGGCGGGAGGACAGACCGTATTTCAATCCCAGGTCTCGCAACAGCAGTCCTCCAAGACGCAGATTTCGTTTCTCTCAACAATGGACTTCGATCTGGCCCCCGGGACTTCGATACGACTTGGTGCAGGGGAATTGTTTGGCGAGATCGGTGCATTGAGCGGCTGGCCGCAATCGGTAACGGCACGGACTGCCACCGAATGCGAGTTTGTTCAAATCCGTTTGCCTGCACTTCGACTGATGCGTCGCCGGTCCGCAGCCCTGAAGGACAGACTTGATAAGTTGTACCGTGAACGGGCACTTTCCAGCCAACTGAAAGCGACGCCGCTGTTCAGCGCTTGCAGCGAAGACTTCTTGCAACAGCTTGCAAACAAAGTTCAACTTGTTTCCTGCGAACCTGATGAGATAATCACCAACGAAGGAGCGGAGGCTGATGCTCTGTATCTTGTGCGCTCGGGGTTTGTCAAGCTTTCACAGGCGATGGGTGAGGGACAAATTGTGGTCTCGTATCTTTCCAAGGGTAGCACGCTTGGTGAGGCGGAGCTGCTGATCGAAGGACTCAGCGGGTGGCTGTACACTGCATCTTCTCAAGCCAATTCCGAGTTGGTGAAAGTGTCGCGAAAGGACTTTGAAGACCTCCTAAAGCAATATCCCGCGGTCGAACGACTTCTTTGGTCCTCAGTAATTGCAAGGACAAAGGAAGCCGGCTACAGCAAGAAGAATATCCGTCAGTCCGAGTTCATTAGTACTGCGCTTGACAAGGGATTGGTCGAAGGGAATAGCATCCTCATGATTGATCTGAATACCTGTACGCGATGCGACGACTGCGTGCGAGGTTGTGCTTCCACCCATGGAGGAATTCCGCGATTCGTGCGTGAAGGAGATAAATACGAGAACTTCCTTATAACGCGGGCATGCTATCACTGTCGTGATCCCTTGTGTCTTGTCGGCTGCCCTACGGGCGCGATTCGCCGTGCGAAGGTCGGCGATGTCGTGGAGATCGATCCGAAGCTTTGCATCGGGTGTTCCACCTGTTACAACAATTGTCCGTACGATGCCATTACGATGTACGAAACCGGCGAGGTATGGCCGAAGGACATGATCCCCGAAGGCTTGCGAGGAAAGGAAAGACAACTGGCGACAAAGTGCGATCTTTGTTATACCGATCCGGCCGGACCGGCGTGCGTCCGCAGCTGTCCGAACGGATGCGCATATCGTGTGGGAAGTATTGAAGAATTTCGTAATCTTATTCGATGAGTTTGTATGAACCAATTTGTCAGATACCTGCGCCGGTCACGTCTTATTAGCTCCCCCGTTTGGTTCATCGGATTCCTGGGTACCTGCCTCGTTGCACTCATTGTCTATGTACTCAATTCGCTGATGAGCGAAGTGCGTCCAGGAAACGCGTGGGGGCTCGTGTACGGGTGGACCGCTGCATCGCTGATGATTGGGGCAGCACTCTATGGGATACGAAGGCGGATGCTGAAAATGAGTGTAGGAAAGACACAGCTTTGGGTGCAGTTCCATATCTATGGCGGCGCGCTCTTCATGTTGCTTGTGTTGATGCACTCCGGCTTCAAGGTTCCTTCCGGTCAACTCGCCTGGTGGCTCTGGACACTTTCGCTCTGGGTGACGATCAGCGGTATTGTGGGAGTGATGTTACAAAAATGGATTCCACGACTTCTCACGTCAGGTCTTGCGGTGGAAGTCGTCTACGAAAGGATTCCCGAACTGGTGAATCAGATACGCACGAAGGCAGAAGAACTACTGGACAGTTGTACCGATGCAGTGCGAGACTTCTATTCAAAAAGAATTGCCCAATCCCTTGTCGCTCCACAGCCGAGAATCATGTATTACTTCGATATCACCGGGGGCATCCATTCTCGCATAAAAGAATTCCGGTATATGGGGCAGTTTCTTTCGGGGCAGGACAAGAAGGCGCTTGACGAACTTGAATCGATGTACAAGACAAAATTGGAGCTTGATGCACACTATACACTTCAGAAAGCCCTGCGGTGGTGGTTGTACCTCCATGTGCCGGTTTCCATTGTTCTTGTATTGCTCCTTGTTCTTCATGTATATGCAGTAATCTTTTATTAGTCTTTTGATTTATTGGTAACGCATAGAGTGAGTGATTATGCCAGCACGATTATTTTGTAAAACCGGACAAATGGCGGGGACCGCGTTTGATATCCGTGAAGAGGCATCGATAGGAAAAAATCCTGGCAACGCCATCCAGCTGCAGCCCAGCATTATTTCGGGTCACCATGCGCGGATCTTCTATGATAAGAAGGCGCAATGCTATGTGCTGGAGGATTTGAACAGCAGAAATGGCACGAGGCTGGACGGGATGCGGGTGCGTGGAAAAGAGAAGCTCGGGAAGCTGAACATCGTGACCTTCGCAAACATGTTTGATTTTATCTTCCAGTCGCTTCCGGAAGGCGTCGCAATTTCGTCGAAGAAGACCGGTGTGACCGACAAGCCCACTTCGCAGAAGTCATCCTCCCACACCGTGATGGATGATGCTCCGTTTGTTCCTCCAGACCTGGGAGAAAAAGCTACCCCAGTGGCGGCGGCGCGCGCAGATGGCTCAAAAACAGTTCTCGGTGATGATATCCTTCCACTCCCGAAACTTGGGAAGAGCGCTCCACCCAGGTCAGGTTCGGAGACCGTCATTGATGAGAATATCAATCTCCCACCCGCACTTGGAAAGCCACCTGTGCGGGAGGACGCGACCCGTCAGGTATCATCGGAAGTGCAGCTGATTTTTAGCAACCTCAAATCCGGGGAGCGCACGGTGACGCTGAAGGAAGGTGAGAACACTTTAGGGCGCGCTTCAACATCGGATATTCCTGTTGATGATACTTCCATGTCCCGTGCGCACGCGGTGATTATTGTGCGAAGCGGAAAAATTACTGTAAAAGATTTGGGAAGCAAAAACGGGACGCTGTTGAATAATGAAAAGGTCACGGTGGAACGAGAGGTGTCGCCCAATGCGGCGCTTATGTTTGGGTTGGTAAAAGCAAAACTGATAGTGATTCAGAAATAGACTGAGGAAACAGCGGAATGACGACAACAGCAGAATACACATCCGATGGGATGCTTATCCTTTCAAAACCCGTCAAGCTTCCTGGCGTGCTGGATCTGTTGATCGTTGGAGGCGGCCCGGCGGGAACGGCTGCTGCGTTCCGCGCGAAGGAACTCGGGCTCTCCGCGCTTGTCATCGATTATGACGACGTGCTGAAACGTATCCGCGACTATGCGAAAGATAAAATGATTCTTCCCGACTTTGGGGGCGGAGATAAGATGAAGTTTCCCAAAGGGGCTGCGCTGATCAACGACCTCTGCTTCCAGCCTATCGACAAAGACGACATGTGCGTGCAGTGGAGAGGCTTCTATCGTACGCATTCCGTTCCGGTACAGGTTGGCATTGAACTCACCGGACTTGCGAAGGGTGCAACGGGTGTGTGGGATGTCCGGACGTGGAATCATAACGCAAAGGCGGAACAGACCTATCATGCCAAGAATGTCGCGATTGCGATTGGACGCGGAGTACCGCGCCGCTTTGATATTCCAGGCAACACGGATGGTATTGCGTATCGTCTTTCTGACGCCTCGACCTATGTTGGCAAGCCCGCACTTGTGATCGGCGGAGGGACGTCTGCCGGCGAAGCGGTCATCGAAATTTCCAATGCAAAGATCAAGGCTGGGGATCCGACAACAATTCATTGGTCATATCGCGGCGATAAACTTCCGAAAGTTTCCAAAGCCCTTGCCGATGTGTTTTTTGAAGCGTACATCGGCAATGGCAACATCCGCTATCATCCGGGCAGCGAACCAGTTGGGGTGGTCACCGCCGAGGACAAGAAAGATTATCTCTCCATCCGAATCGATCGCCGGCGGATTGAGGGAAGACCCTGCGAAACCAGTCATATCGAGTTCGACAAAACATCGACGGTGGCGTGCATCGGTGAGGATATCCCTGAAGCATTTCTGAATTCGCTGGGCATTTTCATGGCAACCGGTGGCCCGGCGAACAAAAAACGGATGGTCGTCAATTCTCTTCTGGAGACACAGCAACCAAATGTGTATTTGATCGGGGATATCCTCAGTCAGGCGTACCTGGAGGCCGATGACTTTGGTGCCGATCCATCGACCTTCCGTGAGATCAAACACCGTGGAAATATCAAAGCTTCCCTGGTCGATGGCGTGTATGTCGCGGAGGTTGCAGCGCAGAGGGTTGCAGGCAAGAAAGAAGTAAAGGTGGAGTTGGAGATGGTCGAGCAGGCCCCTGCAAAAAAAATGTCTTTCGCTGCAACGCGCATCGCTGCAGTAACACAAATCGCGGAGAGTCCCGGTCCGCCGGAACAAAGCCTGGACCCTGCACGCGCGTCGGCGGTAGGTCAGGCATATCTTACAAAGGTTCTTGCGGGAAATGTGGAAGAAGACGAGTTCCCATTGAAGGAAAAAGGGGTCACCACTATTGGTAGGAAGGAATGTGATATTTCCTTCCCCGGTGACACGCTCCTTTCGGACGTCCATGCATCCATCCTTCACACGGACGATGGATATTTCTTGCGGGATGATGGAAGTGCCACGGGAGTGTTCTACAGGGCACCCCAGGGAAGGCCGATGGAGGTTTCGTCGGGTGATTTGATTCGTCTTGGAAGGCAGTTTCTCCTCTTCTCCGGCGAGCGTTCCTCCTTTGGTTTTGCCCACTACGATGCGCAGGGAAAAGAAATCAACTCTCATACCCTCGGAGAGAATACGATTGTTGTTGGCCGCGATGCGCCGGACATTACGCTTGACAATGGCGACGGGACTTTGTCACGACGGCACCTTTCTCTGGCGGTTAAGGATGGCAAGATCTTTATCAAAGATTTGATGAGCATGAATGGTTCATACCTGAAAGTCCGGACGGCATTGAAGCTGTCGGATGGCGATCTGTTTCGCGTTGGCGCCAGTACTTTTAAGATGGTTCTGAAACAAGAATTATCGAGCGATGTGATTCACACGAAGAGCCGCCCCCCGATCAAAGTCCTGCCCAAAAGCACACCGCCTGCCGTTTCGCCGCCAAAAGAAAAATCTGCCCCTCCGTCAGCGAAAGTAACCGGAACGGTCGTGGTTTTTAAGAATGAAGGAAGAAGTGTTCCGTTTACTCCGGGTCAATCGGTCTGCGATATTGCGGAGAAGAACGGAGTGAAGATTTCAGCGGAATGCCATGCCGGTATTTGTGGAAGCGATCCGGTTCGAATCCTTTCAGGGAAGGAGAACCTGAATCCACTGGGAGACGATGAGAAAGGGACACTGGAAGATATTTGTGGCGTGAAGCCGGGAGAATGTCGCCTCGCCTGTATGCTCAAACCAACGGGCGCGGTTGAAGTGGAGATACTCAATCCGTGAAGACAGTTATTTCCGGAAGTCATACCGACGTCGGAATGGTGCGATCGGAGAACCAGGACTTTTTTGGCAAGTTTCCTGAGGGGGCTGCTAATGTTTCGGAAAAAGACGCACTCTATATTATTGCTGACGGGATGGGAGGACACAACGCTGGGCGTGAAGCCAGTGAGCTTGCCGTTAACACTCTCTCTGAAGCGTACTTCTCCAGACCAGAGTCCGACCCCATTGCCGACAAAATCAATGTCGCGTTCGATTCTGCCAACGAATACATCTACAATTATAGCGTCAACAATCCGCAGAATGCAGGGATGGGAACGACCTGTACCGCGTTGGTCCTGAAGAAAGACAAAGCCTTTATCGGTCACATTGGCGACAGCCGTGTTTACAAGATAACCCGAGCCAAAATCGAACAACTCACCAAAGATCATTCAAAAGTTGCCGAGATGGTGCGCCGTGGGCTGTTGACGAAGGAAGAAGCCAAGATCCATCCGGAACGCTCTCATCTGTACCGTGCTCTTGGGACAAAACCGGAAATAGAAATCGATACACTGGAAAACATAGGCTTAGAGGGGGATATCACATTCCTGATGTGCACTGACGGGTTATTCAATCTTGTGGATGATGACGAAATGAAGAAGATTGTTTTAGCTCAGCAACCGGATGAGGCATGCCGGCAGCTCGTTGCACTTGCTAATGAGCGCGGAGGTCAGGATAATATAACCGTGCAGGTGATTCGCGTAAAAGGAAAAACCGGATTCTTCCGTCGACTCTTCGGTCGCGGGTGAAGAAAAGTAGAGAGACAAGAAGTTCATGATGCCATCCATTCTTGGTAAGGTAATTGACAATTATAGAATTGTGGAGGTCCTCGGCAAGGGAGGTATGGGGGTCGTCTATAAGGCAACCGACCTGACGCTGGACCGCGATGTCGCGTTGAAGATGATGGATGAGGGGCTGGCGCGCGATGAGAGTTTCCTAAAACGATTCCAATCAGAAGCCCGTGCGTTGGCCAAAGTGCAAAACCCGCACATCGTTTCCATCTTCGCACTTCGCGAAACGGAAGTGGGCTTTTGCATCGTAATGGAATTCGTTAGCGGCATTACGCTCGCGGACGTCATTCGGAAGGGAAAGATTTCATTGGAGCGAGCGCTGCCGATCTTCCGTCAGGTGCTCACTGCACTCGGTCATGCACACGGGGCGGGCATTGTGCACCGCGATATCAAGCCGAGCAATATCATGATTACTGACAACGATACCGTCAAGGTCACTGACTTCGGACTTGCGAAGATCCAGCAGACCTCGGCAGCGACGATGACCGTTGGAACGGGCGGCACGCTGTACTACATGCCACCCGAACAGGTAAGAGGACTTGCGAATGTCGATCACCGGGGTGATATCTATTCGACCGGGATGAGCCTCTATGAAGCGCTGGTCGGGAAAACACCGTTCAGTGATGACGAAACCGACTTTAGCATTCGTCAGGCGATTGTGGAAGGGAAGATCGCCTCCCCAGAAAAGATGAACCCGTCTCTTCCGAAGGACATTATTCGTGTTATCCAGAAATCGATCGAGAAGGATCCTTCCAAGCGTTACCAGACCACAGCGGAGTTTGTTGAAGCATTGGAGCGATGCGCACCGCAGGCTTCCCGAAAAAACGTAGGGCCCGTTTCAGGAGGCGCTCAACTTGAGCCATCCCGGCCTCGCTCCAAGGTGATGCCGGTCGCAGTTTCTGTTGCCGTTCTATTGTTGATTGCTTTTGTTTCCTATATGATCATTTCCAGGGGAAAAGAAACCGGAGGGACAATTAGCCTCCGGTCACTGCCGGATCGCGCAACGGTGAAAATCAACAACAATTATATCGGTGAAACACCCGTATCCAAATACTCAATGGCCCCCGGAACGTTTTCCGTTCGAATGGAAAAACAGGGTTATCGATCCCTTGATACAGCATTCTCTCTCATTGAAGGAATTGATTTCAACGCGCTTCTCGCACTTGTGAAGGAATCTTCCAGTGTTCCTACAAATAATAACGGAAATGGATCGGGGGAAGTTGACCATGGCACACTTGCGAAAAGAGAAACTGGAATCTTGATTGTTGAAGCCGTGCCGAGTACGGGTGTCCGCGTACGGATTGATGACAATATCGTTGCGTTTGCAGGCAAGAACACAATTGAAAGGGAACACGCGACTGGAGCAGCTTCTGTTATCTTTGAACATTCATCCGGTGCCCAAAAACGATTCAATGTGAATGTCCAAGCCGGAAAACAGCAGAGGATAATTTGTTATTTCGAAACAGAGGTTGCGATACAGGCCCTGGCAAACGACCAGCCTGTGTATGCGGCGGTAGAGGTAAACGGAAAGGGGTCGAGTACAGGCACCCCAACGACACTCACATTACCGCCAGGCAAACATCGGATTGAAGTTACGAAGTTCGGCTATTCAACAAAGGAGGGCCCGGTCGAGATATCGGTCGAACCTTCATCGGAGCGAAAAAAGATTCCACTAGTTTTTCATCTTCTCAAAACAAACTAACTACATCGAAGGAGGGGCTATGCATCCTAATACAAAAACGGCAGGATGGCTCTCAGTTTTTGTCTGTCTTCTGGTTCCTGCAGTTTCAACCGGCCAGGCTGGCAGTGACAGCAAGGAGAAACTCCATAAGGCCATAGAGTACTTTAAAGGGGCCCAGTATGACAACGCGATCTCCCTGCTCGCAGAATTGTCCACCGATAAAACACTGGACAAGGAGAGCTTGCGGGAAGTGCAATTGGGACTCGGACGCGTATATCTCGCAAAGAATCTGAGCGATAAAGCCCGCGCCTCACTTGAAAACCTCCTCAAACTTGAGCCGCCTGCTGTCAGCCTTGATCCGGATCTCGAATCGCCACCGCTCATGCGCATCTATTATGATGTACGTAAGGAAAAATCAGGATCACTTCAGGTTGAACGAACTGACCCCGGCATCAAGACCATCGCAATCCTTGATTTTTCGAATCGTTCCATCGATGAGAAAGAGCGCTACGATCCGATGGAAAAAGGATTTGCCGAGCTGATGATTTCACAGCTGAACGGATCGGTGAACTTGAAGGTCGTTGAACGAGAAAGAATCAATTGGCTCCTGGGAGAAATCAATCTTGAGAATGACCCAACGAAGTTCGATCCGGAAACAGCGGTCCGTGTTGGAAAGTTGCTGGGAGTGCACAGTGTCCTCTTCGGAAGCTTCATCAAGACACGGAACGATCTCTGGATAGGCACGCGTCTCGTCAAGGTGGAAACAGGAGAGATCCTTAGTACCGACCAGATCAAGGGCGACCCTGCAGACTTTTTTGAACTAGCGGAGAATTTGAGCGCGAAGGTTGCGAAAGGTATTAACGTTACGATTAGCGAGGCCGACATCCAAAAGGGAACCGCGACAAAATCCCTCGATGCGATGATGTCCTATTCCGAAGGTTTGATCTTTCTTGAGAAAGGCGATTACAAGGAAGCATACGATAAGTTTCAACAGGCCCTTGGACAGGACCCCTCATACGAAAAGGCACGAAAGAAAGCAGAAAGCGTGAAACCACTCCTTGGTTAATATGCTGAAACAGTTCCCGATAGTTGTTCTTTTTGTCCTCGCGCTAGTCGTGAGCTCTTGTGTCTCCGTTCGCTATGACGAAGATGTTTCTCAGTATACCGAGAACATACGCGAACTACGACAAAAACTCGAAGCCAATCCCAGCGACGCAGAAAGCTGGAGGGACTTGGGGATTATTTACTTCGAGACCAAGCAGTATGCTAAGGCAAAGGAGTACCTCAAGCAATCGATCGATTTGGGTGGTTCCGACGCGAAGGCAGCGTTCTATCTTGGGATGACGCATGAGTTTGATGTGAATCCAACGGCTGCCCTCGCGGTGTACATCACCTACACAGACTACTCACCGTTGTCCCAATACCGATCCATGATGGAGGGACGGTATCAGGAATTGACCCGCGAAGTAATCAAGAGTCAATTCCGAGCTCTGATTGCGAAAGAAGGATCGATCACCACGTCCTCTCTTCCGGTGAACACTCTTGCGGTGTTTCCTCTTGCATATCAAACCGGCGATATTCGGTACGCCCCGTTGGGGATGGGGATCAGTGAAATGATCCTGACCGATCTGGGACAGGTCAAGAAACTCAAGCTGGTGGAACGAATCCGGATCGAAGAGCTTCTCAAGGAATTAAGCTTCAGCGCAACTTCGAGCGTTGACCAGACCTCCGCGCCGCGCATGGGAAAACTCCTTGCCGCGGGACGAATTGTCGGTGGCACGTTCAGCGTTTCGCCTGACGGGTCCATCCGTATGGATGTTTCCTCTGTTGATGTGGCCACAGGAAGCAAGCCGGGAGGCGCCTCTGAATCGGATGTTTTGGAGAATCTTTTCCGCGCTGAGAAGGAAATAGTCTTCAAGCTGATTCAAGGTATGGGGGTAAAGCTGTCGCGCGAAGAGCGGGAGAGTATTCAACGCTTCCCAACGAAGAATCTTCAGGCATTCCTTGCGTATTCGTTAGGTTTGGACTATGAAGCACGCGGCGACTTTGAGTCTGCCGGTGCGATGTACAAAGAGGCGGGTTCGATCGACCCCGCTTTTTCTTCTGCGAAGGAACGTCAGTCAATTTCCGAGTCGCGAAAGACCGGCAGCGGGAATAAAGAAACCGCACTTGCATCAGCGGAAAAAATCGAGCCTCCGCCCAAACCGAGCGGCTCAACAACAGGTAAGGGTTCGATGGTTGCTCGACGGTTCGAGACGATGCAGCAAGTTATCGGAGCCGGGATCGTTCCGAGTCAGGACAGTAGAAAACCTGCGCAGGAGGGGTTGCCGGCGACAGGCATCGAACTTCCCGCGCCTCCTCCCCCACCTCCTCCACAGTGAGACAGAATATGCCCCGACACAAAATAGCATTTTTGATGAGCGTGTTGGCATGCGCTCTGTGTGTTCCGAAGGCTGGATCACAATCGGATTCTTATGTTGTCAGCCGGCAGGGGAACGTTCTCATCCAGCCGTCATATCAAACATGGTCGGATGGAAAAGACAATTCAATATCCCAGTATGGCACGATGCTCTCCGTTTATCTTCCGTTGACACGCGAAGCTAGCCTTACTGTTCGTGCCGGCCACGCTATCACCAGCGGAGATGTGGAGTCACTCTCCGGACCCACCGATATACAGCTTGGGCTTGGATGGTTTCTGGAACGACTCAACCTTATGACGAGTCTCGGGGTAAACGTGCCGACTGGAAAACGAGAACTGGAACCAGCCCAGTTTGTGACCTCGACCGCCATCAGTAACCCGATTCTCAATTTTCGCTACCCAATCCTTGGCCAGGGGCTGAATATCAACCCCGGTCTTGCCTGGGTTGTCCCGGTTTCGGATGCGACTGTTCTCGGTCTCGGCGGATCATATCAATATAAAGCAATGTACAAACCGTTGGCCGGCGGCATTGAATACGACCCCGGTGATGAAGTTCTTGTTACCGGTGGTGTCGACATCCAACTCGATGGTTCATCAAATATATCACTGGATGCAGTCTTCACGCTTTATGGAAATGACAAAGTTGATGGAAAAGAAAGTTATGCATCGGGAAGCACCATCGCCGGCAATCTCCAATATCTCCGCTCCTTCGCTCAGAACGAACTGCGGATATTCACCCGCTATCGGAGTAAGGGAAAGAGTGAAATTGGAAGCCCCGTTGGGTTGGTGGCCGAGCCGCTGAAGACTGAGCCAAACAGATTTGAGGCGATTGCTGAATACAAGATTGTGTTCACTCCTGCCTTTTCAATGGGATTCTCTCTTGATGGAAAGATATATGAGGAAACAAGCGCGTTCTTGTCCGGGGCTACGCTGTTCGGTTTCGGGATCGCTCCGGTATTCGCGCCGACACCCGCTATCCAAATTCCCGTCCGACTGCGTGCGCAGTTCGGAAAGACGAAGGAATTTACGTCCACGAGACAACTGGAGTTTTCTCTTGGCGTTGTCACCACTTTTTAGGATATAGTGAAATCTGACGGTAGATCATATAGCCTGTTCATAGCCGCATTTGTTCTTGCGCTGCTGGTATCTGCCTGTGCAAGTGTTCAAGTTGTTGAAAAAATCGACGACTATGCAGGGACGGTGGAGCAGCTTCGAGCGCGTCTGGTGGAAAACCCGCGCGATGCTGAGAGTCTGCGAGACCTCGGCGTGCTGCACTTCATGGTAAAGCGCTACGATGAAGCGGCGGACTTTCTCCAGAAAGCGCTCGTGATAACAAACAATGACACGAAGGCAATTTTTTATCTGGGGATGTCCCTTGAGGGAAAAGGAAAAGATGAAGAAGCGCTCGCGCGGTATCGACAGTATGTAGATGTCGCGGAGACCTCCCCGTATCGGACATTGTTGGAAGGAAGATTCGAAGGCCTTACGCGCGAGGTTTTGCAAAAACAAATGCGGTCTCTGCTTGCCCAAGAGGGGGCGCTTAGCTACAACGCGACTGTGAGGACTGCTGCGATTTTTCCACTTACATATCATGGCACCGATCCGAAGTACCAGCCTTTGGGCTATGGGATGAGTGAAATGCTAACGGTCGATCTGGGATATGTGGAAGCATTGAAGCTTGTTGAACGTCTACGGGTGGAGGCTCTTCTCCAGGAAATCAAGTTGGGAGCTTCCGGCGCGGTTGATCCATCAACGGCTCCGCGAATGGGGAAACTCCTTTCTGCAGAACGCATCATCGGAGGCTCGCTCACTGTTACCGATGCGCTCGACGTCCGGGTCGATATCGCCTCGGTTCGGGCAGGAACCGCCGAGAGATCCGAAACGGCAACCCAATCGGATGCCTTGGACAATCTGTTTCAACTGGAGAAAGACCTCGTCTTTCGTTTGGTGAAAGAAATGGGGATTTCGCTTACGCGCGACGAACGTGAGCAGATCCAAAGGAGACCGACTGGAAATCTTCAGGCCTTCCTCGCATACTCAATGGGATTGGAAAGGGAAGCGCTCGGTGATTTTGACGGCGCCTCTTCATTCTATGGTCAGGCGGTAGCGATTGATCCGACGTTCGAGCGTGCCTCCGGGCGCAGGGAAAAAGCCGAGGCGATCAAAATTGCGGGGACGAAGGAGAAAGCGATGTCAGGTGCGGAAGCGATTGAACCACCACCGGAAAAGGATCTTCGCGGTGCGGGAAGCCTTATGACTGATAGACTGAATAATCTCCAAATGGGAATCGGTTCGAGCTTCATTCCCGGACCGGATAGCAGAAAGCCGACTGAATCTGTCAACGGCGAGCTTCTCCCGGAAGCGCCGAAACCTCCACAACCATAACGGCGATGAGACAGATCCTTTCCATAATTGGTTTTCTCATCTTTACCCTTCCTGCAATCGGGCAGGAGGAATCGTACATATTATCGAAACAGGGATCGATAACGGTACGTCCGCTTTTTCGGTCATGGTCATTTCAGGACCAGGACAAACGGATCACGGAGGTGGGAACGGTGTTTTCCGTAAAGTATCCTGCTTCGCGAATATTGAATTTTTCACTTCAAACAGCCCAGGCTACCACGTATGGTGATTTCAATAAGGTTAGTGGATGGTCGGACGTGCAGGTGGGTGTTGCAGCACAAATCGAACGAACCCATATGTCAGTGAGCGTTGGCGTGAACATCCCAACGGGAAAGACCGAACTCACAGCGGAAGAATTTGAGACAGCCGCACTGGTCAGCAATCCGGTATTCGACTATCGTGTTCCTGCATGGGGACAGGGATTTACCATTAACCCGGGAGTTGCCTGGGTCTATGAAGCAAGCAGAAACGTCGTTGTCGGCTTCGCGGGCGCATATCAGTACAAGGGTTCATATAAGCCGCAAAAGGACGTTGGCGAGTACAACCCCGGTGACGAAATAGTCTTCACTGGCGGTGCGGATTTGAGATTGAATGAGTCATCAAGCATTGCTCTGGATGTTGTCTTTACCACGTACGGGACGGACCAGCTAGACGGAGCGGATGTGTTCGCTCCAGGCGCCGCCGTCTCGATCAACGGTCAGTATAAGAAGTTCTTCAAGAACGATGAGCTTCGGTTGTATGCGCGATTTCGTTCCAAGGGGAAGGGAGATTTCCCAACCCGCGTCGAACCCAACAGGACAGAAATCCACGCGGGTTACACTATTGCGGCAAGCAGAACGTTTTCCCTTGGTTTACTCGCAACAGCAAGATTCTTTGAAGAAACGGACGCCGGACTCTCGGGCGCCAAATTGTTCGGATTTAAATTATCCCCGACTTTTCAGTTGTCCCCATCGGTCAGAATGCCTTTTCGTCTCGGATATGATGTTGGTTCCACTATGTTTATAACACCGTCGAGCCGGCTCAGCGAGCAGATCGGCGGATTTGAAGTTAGTATCGGTCTTATGACGGATTTCTAAAATTATGAAAACCAACCATCTCTCAATGAAAGCAACCGTTCTTATCCTGATGACTTTTGTTTCGTCCGTTTCTTCCCAGACGATTATCGATAATTTGTGGACGACCAATGGCCCGGTGAATGCAATTCAGCGTGTCGGTGACACCATTTATGTTGGCGGTGACTTTTTCAATGTAGGCCCGAGTACCGGACCCGGTGTTGCATTGAATACTACCACTGCACAGTATGATCCACAATATCCAAAAGTCAACGGGATTATCCTTGCGGTTGCCTCAGACGGTGCGGGCGGGTGGTTTATCGGAGGTGCATTTTTCGGTGTTAGCGCAGTCCCCATTTTCAATTTGGCGCATATCCGACCAGATAAAACAGTTGATCCGAACTGGAATCCAGCCCCAGATGGTGTTGTCTATTCATTGCTTCTGGATGGCACGACCCTCTACGTTGGAGGACAATTTACAACGCTCGGGGGACAGCCGCGTCGCTCCTGTGGTGCTCTTTCCGCCTCAACGGGTCAGGTGCAGCCTTGGAACCCTGATGTGAACGGGTTCATCTTCGCAATGGCTGTTACGCCGACAACGGTGTTCCTCGGAGGGTTTTTCGATTCCGTTTCTGCAAGTCCATATCAGAGTCTTGTGGAAGTGACCAAAACCGGCGGCCTTCCAACCGGATGGGATAGACCTGTTAACGGGATTGTTAACGTTCTCACCGTTTCCGGACAGCTGCTCTATGTCGGAGGTGGCTTTGATATGATCGATAGAACTATTCGCCAGAACCTGGCAGCCGTGACGATTGGGGGATCCGTAACACCGTGGAATCCAATGGCTGACGGTGCCGTCGCGGACATTATCGTATCCTCGGGGACTGTGTTCCTTGGAGGTGATTTTTTAACGATCGGACAGGTTCCGAGATCAAATTTGGCAAGTGTTACCGAGAGTAGCGGGAGTGTCCTCCCATGGAATCCCTCTCCCGATCAAGTTGTTCATGATCTTGAACTGTCAGGAACCTCAATTTATCTGAGCGGCGAATTCACTACAGTAGCTGGAGTAACAAGGAACGGACTCGCGCGAGTGGATATTAGTTCTGGCGTTGCGGATGGATGGAACCCTAATTGTAACTCCGCCGTTTATAGGTCCGTTCTCTCTGGTTCCACGCTGTATGCTGGAGGATTTTTCACAAGTGTGAATGGTGTTGACCGTGAACGGCTGGCAGCATTCAATGCGAACACTGGAATTGCAACCAACTGGAATCCGGGTGCGGATGGACCTGTACAAGATCTCCTCGTTATCAACAACACGGTGTACGTCGGAGGTGCCTTTTCCACTCTTGGTGGCATCCAGAGAAGTCTTCTAGGCGCGGTCAATGCCACAACAGGTGTCACCACGGCATGGAATCCGCTTCTTTTTGGATACTCTGTGTATGCAATGAAGCCGTTCGGTTCTCAGCTTCTTGTGGGGGGAGACTTTTCCCAGGTTGGGCAAGCCCAGCGGAATTCTGCCGCAGGTATAGATCTGTCAACAGCTCTTCCGACTCTATGGGATCCGAATGTTACGGGCGTTGTCAATGGAATTGAAATTCAAGGTAGCAGAGCATACCTCGGTGGTAATTTTGATGTTTTGGGAGGCGCTGTCCGCAATTTCCTTGCGGCTGTTACTCTGACAGACGGCGCTGTTCTTCCGTGGAATCCTTCCCCTGACCAACCTGTGAACTCTATCATTGCGAATGGATCATCAGTTTTTGTCGGCGGGTCTTTCAATATGGTGGGAAACTTTCCTCGAACATTGTTGGCTGAGATAGATACTGGCGGAACAATCCAGCCCTGGTCTCCTTCCTTCTTTGTGTCAGGAGAGGAGAAAATCTCCACGATGGCTCTTTCGGGCACGAACCTCTATGTCGGTGGAGATTTTTCTGAGGTTGACCTACAACCAAGATTGAATCTGGTGGCATTTGACATGCCGGCAAGGTCATTGAGCCAATGGGCTCCTTTTACGGACCTTCCGGTGAATGAGCTCATCCGACAGGACAGTATTGTGTATATTGGAGGTCAGTTCTTTTATGTTGGTGGTTCAATCTCTACGTTTGGTTTTCAGGTGCGGTCCGGATTTGCGGGACTGGCGGACCAATCATTGGTTCCCTCTATTTCCGTGATCAGCCCTAACGGCGGTGAGGTATGGCTTCAAGGCACGACTCAACAGATCACATGGTCTTCAAACAATGTTCCGGGTAACGTGAACATAGATATCACTTTCGATGATGGGTTGACGTACACGCCGATTGTCATCAACAATCCGAATAGCGGCGTATATCCATGGCGAGTGAACGGACCGGCAACGCTGGATGCCTACGTGCGAGTCAGCAGCACCTCGAACCCGTCCATTCGGGATGAGAGCGATGGAACATTTACGATCGGTGGGGCATCGTTCATTGCATCGCCTGATTCACTGAATTTTGGTCCTGTGGCGGTGGGCTCATCAAGCCAATTGAACATGGTTGTTCGCAATCAGGGCTCCGCATTGCTGACGATCAGTTCTATCATTTCTCCTACCCCGTTCAGTATCAACCCCGTCAATGCGAGCATTGCCCCCGGAGACAGTGCGACATTTACGATTCAATTCTCCCCGCTTACCGCAACGCCGTATGTTGAATATCTCCTTTTCAATCATGATGGTACAGGTTCTCCTTCAGCGTACCTTGTCCAGGGAATTGGAGCAACGGCTGGGTTCACCGCGATTCCCCCTTTCATTGCATTTGGCGTTGTCCAGGTTGATTCGACGAAGTCCGATACCGTCCGGGTGACGAATACCGGGGCGTCTCCTCTCGATATCAGTTCGGTAACCCCAACAGGCGCGGAATTTTCAGTCAGTCCGAGCTCAATCACCATTGCCCCTGCGACGACAGTACCGTTCGTGGTTTCTTTTACTCCCCCCTCGCCGGATATCTTTGTAGGGTCAATCGTATTCGCACATAACGGGCCATCCGGAACTGATAGTGTCTTGGTAAGCGGCACAGGAGCAAGTCCGCAAGTCTTGTTCTCTCCAGTGACTGTCATGTTTGGCAATTTGCAGGTCGGAAGCCGCATTGGTGCTCCGATCTCCGCAGTGAATATCGGTACGTTGGATCTCCGCGTTACCTCCGTGGCAATCAGTGGGTTGGATTCTACTGAATTCAGAATTGCGGGAGGAACGGGTCCATTTCCACCGGTTACTCCAGGCGATTCAATTCAATTTCAGCTTGAGTTTGAACCGACCTCCATCGGTCCCAAGTCATCGAGACTCATGCTAGTCAGTAATGCACTATCGAGCCCGGACTTTGTTCCGCTGATTGGGAATGCGATTGGATCTCCGATTCAACCATTGGTCGTCGGTGATACGACGATCGGCAATGCATTGGGTCTTAGAGTGACACTTCCTGCGAATTTCACGCTGACTTCCGATTCGCTCTACTTCCGCAATGGCGGACAAACATCCTATCAAGTGACGAATTTCCAGAGGTCAGGTAATACACTTGATGTTACAATCCCCTCACAATATGTCAACATTCGTGGGGTCGAATTCTATCTTGCACTTCGTGGAGACAGCAGCGGCGTGCCCCAGTTGCTTACTTTCCCGGATGTGAACCCGGCACTCAATCCGGCGATTCTTCGCATAAGAGTAAACGCCGCCATAGCGGCACTCCCCGCGAGACCATCAAAGTATCAGATGGTCTCAGCGCCTCTTGAGTTGAACAACCCTCAGTCGGCAGCGGTTCTCGTTGATGACTACGGTCCATATCAAACAAGTGTTTGGCGATTGTTCCGTTGGGAAAACGCCGCGTACAGTGAATACCAACAGATTCAAGCAGACTTTCGCGGAGGAAATTCCTTTTGGTTGATCACAGCTTCCGGTGCTCCATTTTCAGCACAGAATGGTCTCTCGACCGATAGCCGCAGTGGTTACGCCATCAACGTGCCGCCTGGTTTCAGCCAGATCAGCAATCCGTTTGCGTTTCCTGTTGCGTGGGATAGCGTAACGAACTCGTCCCTTCTCAACGGACTCATCGGATATGACGGCGACCAATATGTTCCCGGCGTTCAGCTCATGCAGCCTTGGCAAGGATATTTCGCGTACAATCCCGGGGCATCAACGGTGAACCTCACCGTTCCGGCAGTTCAATCTCCTCCGGTTCTCGGAAAGATTTTTTCAATGACTGATTATGCTGTTCAATTCGCGGGACGCATTCCGGGAACTGAATTTGTGGATACGTATAATTATGTTGGATTTATTCAGGGAGCTGAGGAGCAAGAGGACAGAAAGGACTTGAGGGAGCCCCCCGCAATTCACCAAGAGTTGGTAATCTCGGTGGTTGATGACAGCAGGAGGTATCTTGCCAACTTCAAGCCGTTCTCGTCGAGCGGTGCTCGTTGGGATATCGAGGTACGGTCGAGTATGGTCGGGCGGCCCATCACATGTCAGATGACTGACCATGGCGTCATTCCCGATGGCTTCCAGATATTTGTTATCGACAGAGATAACGAGGAATCAATCGCCGACCCCACACGTGATTTTAGCGCAACCGTCCCTGCTTCCGGGGCTGTTCGCCGCTTTACCGTCATCATCGGGACGGAGGAGTATGCCCGACAGAATGCAGACGGAGTACCACTGGCTCCGATTTCTTATGCGCTTGAACAAAACTATCCGAACCCCTTCAATCCTTCAACAAACATTCGCTTCCAGCTGGCGAAGAAGACCTATGTCACGCTCGAGGTGTTCGATCTTCTCGGGAGGAGAATCGCTACCCTCGTCGATGGTGAACGAAGTCCTGGAACGCATATGGTGGAATGGAATGGCCTTGACGACAACGGTACGCCGGCGTCGACTGGAGTATATCTCTATCGGTTGCGCACCGGAGAATTTGTTTCCGCGCGCAAGCTAGTGTTGCTTCGTTGAGGGCTCTTGCTTAGTCTTAAGGTACTCCAGGTAGGAACGACTTCCCATCAGTAACCCTTCGTTGACGTGAATGAGTTGGTGCACATCTGACTCATCCACATTTGAAAAGAGCAGTCCCCGATAATGGAGAGAATGCATGAATTCGTGCAAAAACGTGTCGTCGGACTCTTCCTCACCCAACATGAAGATCAGCGTCG
Organism: Bacteroidota bacterium; assembly: GCA_036397975.1. Taxonomy (GTDB): domain Bacteria; phylum Bacteroidota; class Ignavibacteria; order UBA10030; family UBA6906; genus SZUA-287. The sequence goes on along the minus strand of DASWHW010000008.1, from coordinate 10,544 downwards.
GCTTGATGAACACCCCCACCCATGATGGTGAGTAGAACCGATCCGGATTATTGTGGTTCAGTTTGTCCTTCAGTTCACTGTCCACAAAAATGAGATTAACGCTGACCGAGTCATTGGTAATCCCGAATTCATCCATCACCACCCGGCAAAGGTTTTCGTAATGCTCTTCCGACTTATGTTCCCGCCCATCGTAGGCATGGATGTGAACACCCCATCCGGTCGAGAAACTCCCGGGAACATGTGGTTGGGCGGAGACGCTTGCATGAACAAAGAGAAGTCCCCCCAATAACGCGTTGATATTTTTTCCCGCGAGCCCCATTCTGTAGATACTCATCGGCAATTTGCATACCATGTGTGGAGGGACGTCCTTTTTCGGCGAACGAACCCCTGACAGCGGTCAGTAACGCCACCATTTTGCTAATTGTAGAATTGCTACTGCCAAACGCAGAGTGGGTTACCCGCTTCCGAACCGCATCCCAACATTGATTTCATGAAAGAAATCCTCATACGGGACACTCTTCTTGAGTTTCCCTCCGTTATGGTCGTTGACGCATCTGCGGGATCAGGAAAAACCTTGAACCTGACTCGAAAGCTGCTCCAATTGCTTCTTTCCGGTCACATCTCACACAATCAGCTCGGGAATGTCCTTGCGGTGACCTTCACCAACAATGCGACGCGCGAGATGCGACAGCGCGTCCTCGGAGAACTAAAGAAAATTGTTTTGGAAGAACCCGAATCTCTCAGGACCATGCGTAATCTGCTCGACGGTGATACTGCTGAACTTTCCTCACGGGCAAACGCCCTTCTGGAAACCATTCTCCAGAACTTCGGAGATCTTCAAATACGAACGATTGACAGCTTCCTTGTGGGGATCCTCCGATCGTCCGCGATGACTTACGGGTTTAGTCCGGATGTGGAAATACTTCTCGGCGACTATCGCCTTGTGGAAAAGGCATTCGATCAGTACTTCCGCATTCAGACGCGAAGTGAGAAGGGGAAAGAGTCGATTCAGGATCTCGTCGAACTCATCTCAGAAAATCGACGATCCAATCAATCGTTTGTCTGGGATCCATATAGTCACCTGGCAAGAGAAATGAAGAGACTGATTCGCGATCTGGCTTCCGAAATGAGCGAACCGGTGATACAAGATGCGTCCGGTCGTCAGCACGAAATAAGGGAGAAGATAACCCTGTTGTTCAAGAGAATCGACGACATTATCAATGAGGGCTCTTGGCAGACAACGAAAAACTTCGACAGCATATCTGCACTGGGAATGAAAGGAGATATTCTGGGGCTTGTGGGGCGTGCGGCCCTGTCGTCGGTTCTTCTAAAAAACCAGAAAGATAGCGGCGATTTGCCTTCTACAAGAAAGACGATCGCAAACCTCTGTGAACAGATCAACACACTCGTATCGGAATTTGCGCTGCTGCACGCCCATCAATTTTATCTGCCGTACCTCCGGGCGACAGAACTAATCTCCCGCACTTTGGATGGAGTGAAAAGGGAGGAAGGCGCAATCTTTATCGAGGACGTGAACAAGCTTCTTCTGAGTCGAATCGTTCGTGAGCAGGTGCCGGAGATTTATTTTCGGCTCGGCGAAACGATCTATCACTACTTGATAGATGAGTTTCAGGATACGTCGCCCATACAGTGGAGGAATCTGGAGCCACTGATCGAGAATTCCCTTGCTGAAGGAGGGACGTTGTTTGTTGTGGGGGATACGAAGCAATCGATCTTCGGTTTCCGGGGAGCGGATTGGCGAGTAATGAGAACATTGGAGACAACGAAGTACTTTCCGTCCGCCCAGTCCTATGAAACCCCGTCGCTCACGACAAACTATCGCAGTGGCGGAGTGATTCTTGCGTTCGTTCGCGAGCTATTCCACGAAAGAATTGCCCAACACGTTGACCATGAGATCCTCTCTGCCTCTGGGTTATCCGATTTCGTTCAAGACCCACCGACCGGAAAGGAGGAGGATGGCTACGTGATGGTGCAGCTCGTCACACGCGAAGAGCCTGAGGAAGACCCCGAGCGCATTGTTCTGGAAAAAATACTTGATCAAATCCGCGAGCGGAGGTACGCATATCGGGATATTGCCATCATCACACCAGAGAACGAGAACGTCGTTCGTGTTAGCGCATGGTTGAACGAAAGGGGAATCCCGTTTCTTTCGCATAGTTCCCTTGACGTCCGAAAAAGGAAGGTGGTTGGCGAAATTCTCGCGCTCCTGCACTTTCTTGATTCTCCCATCGATGATCATTCCCTCTCAACGTTTCTTCTCGGTGAGATATTTCGAGGCTTCTGTGCGTCGAAGGTCTCGCAGGAGGAATTACGGAAATTCGTGTTTCACTCCTCGCGACACAGCGACTCGCCACTATACAAGAACTTTCAAGAATCCTATCCCTCACTTTGGGAAACAGCATTTCGTCGTTTATTGACAGTTGTCGGTTATCTTCCGACGTACGACCTTGTGTGCGAAGTCCTCAAGACATTTAGAGTATTTGCACTGATTCATGAAGAAGAAGCATCGTTTGCAAAGTTTGCGGACGTTGTGCGGTCATTCGAAGGCGAGGGAAGTAATACTCTGAAGCAGTTTCTTTCCTTTGCAGAGGAGGATGCGGATTCCGGCAGATGGAACATCGACATCCCGGAGGAAATCGATGCCGTGACGCTGATGACTGTACACAAGGCGAAAGGTCTTGGATTCCCGGTAACGATCGTGCTGCTGTATGATGGAAATATCCCGGTGCGGAATATGGTCATGCATGAGCGCGACGGTCATCCGACACTCCTGCGCGTCACCGCCGAGTTACGCAAAAAACATGCAGACATCGAAGCGGTCTATGCAGAGGAGCGCCTGAAAGCGGAGGTTGATGCGCTCAACAAATTGTATGTCGCACTAACGCGAGGGGAAAAGGAATTGCATATCGTGGCTGTGCATGATGGAGAACCGAAAGTACCGACAAAATATTTCCCTGCGTCCGGGACTGTTTTGGGAATTCCCGCACATATCACTCCCGTCTCATCAGCGCATCAGTCGTTTCCATTGAATCACAGCACCAAACAAGCTTCAACGGATGTTGCCGCCTCGGAAGGTCTGCACAGTGAAGAACGACGCAGGGGAGAGGCTGTCCATGCGCTTCTTGCATGTGTGGAAACAATCGGCACGGATGCCGATGTGGATCTGCGCAAGGCAATGGAGACATTGGCGGACAAATGGCCGGTGAACGTTCTGGAGGAAGCCCGAAACGCTGTTGCCGGACTCCTCGCGGAACGCTCTACGCGGTTCCTCTTTGCCCCTGGACCCGGGAGAGTAATTTGGAATGAAAAAGAATTTGTCAGTGCACAAGGACATCTGTTCAGGATGGATAGGGTCGTTGTTGATCCTGAGAAGGTTGTTGTCGTAGACTTTAAGACGGGGAAGACAGAGCATGAAGAGTCATACCGGATGCAATTACAAACCTACGCACGGCTTGTTGGGGAATGCTTGCCCGAGAAGCAAGTAGAAGCATATCTAGCATACGTTGATAGATGTGAAATTCGGAGGGTGGTATGAGCAGAGTCTGCCGCGTTGATCCGGGACGAAATCTCATTGAAGCTGTTGCAGATCTGTTGCCTGTCGGGGAGACTGACTATTCCGGGTACCTTATTGTTTTTGCAGGAAAGAGACCGGCACACTTTCTTCGTCGGGTTCTCGCGTTGAGGAAAGGCTCGGCGTTTCTGCCTCCCGTAATATTTTCCTTCGATGGGTATGTTGACTATCTCTGCAAGATTGGGGGTTACGGGAACACTCTCATCGGGGATATGGATGCAGCCGGACTTCTCTTCAGCCAGAGAAGTACGAACGGATTGATGGGAGCCTATTTCACATCGCTGGACAAATTTCTCCCGATTGGTATCCAAATATTCGGAGAACTCGAGGAACTGAAACTATCCGGACTCTCCTTGGACAAAATCCAATCACTCCTTCCACCGTCATCCCCTCTTGCGACCCTCTACGATACTTTCTACGGAATGGTGGAAGGAGAAGGAAAAACGACAAGGGCTTCCCGGTATCTTCATGCCTTGTCGGCCATACCTCGTCTTGACGATCTCCAGCACCGTGGGATTATTTTGGTCGGACTTGCCGGATTGACGAAGGCTGAGGAAATGCTCATTGAGCGAACACATGAACTCAAGAAAAGTGTTTTGGTAATGCAGGAGAGTGAGGGAACGGAGCGAACGCTACAACGTTTGGATCAGGAGGTCCGACCTGCAGGCGCTAAACCCTCCCGTCCTGTTGTACACCTATACAAGAGCCCGGATGCTCATGGACAGGTATTCGGTTTGAGCAGCATTTTACAAACTCTTCAAATGAACGGTAACGAGATCGATGAAAAGACCGTCGTGGTTCTTCCATCTTCCGACATTCTCTTTCCTGTCTACCAGTTTGCACTCAATGTGTTGCCAAGCAACACGTTTAACGTTTCTTTAGGATACCCCATCACCCGCACACCGGTCTACGGCTTCCTCACCAGCCTCATGGGAGTCCTGAGAAGTCGGTATGAGGAGCGTTTCTTCGCTCCGGAATATATCGGTTTCATCCTCCATCCATATACTAAGAACATAAGGTTTCAAGGGAGCGCGGAACTTGGTCGTGTTCTCTTTCACAGTCTTGAGCAATCGTTCCTCGGGACAAAAGCAAAACGTTTCTTCACACTCGAAAGCCTTGAAAAAGATATTGCCCTGCACACGAACATCGCGCGGCACCTGTCCCGCCTTGGCGCGCCGGTATCGCCGGAGGACGTACAGAACCATCTTTCAACGATTCACTTCGAGTTGCTGAGAAAACTGACAATGTTTTCCGACATTGGAGATTGCGCACGAAAGCATATTGAAGTTCTGGAATTTGTAGCCGAGCAGAGTACCGCACGAAACCATTGGCTGTTTGATCCGTTCTTTACAACCATTATCGGTCGTCTTCAGGATCTTAGTGAGTCAACTCTTAGCCGGGAGAGGCTTCAGCAAACAGATGATTATTTGTCTCTGATCCGACAGTGCCTCACGCAAACCTCTGTTGCGTTCTCGGGAACCCCGCTGCAAGGGCTGCAAGTACTTGGAATGCTCGAGACAAGAAATCTGCAATTCGATCGGGTGATTGTTCTTGATGCGAACGACGACGTCCTCCCGGGTGAAGCGACACCTGATCTTCTTCTGACGCACAAGATCCGGGAAGCTCTGGCTCTTCCAACCCAGAAGGATCGCAACACGATTACGAAACACCACTGGGAATCGTTGATCGCAGCGTCGAAAGAAGTCCACTGTTTCTACATCGAGAAAGGAAATAAACCGAGAAGTCGGTTTCTGGAGCAGTTGATCTGGGAGAAACAGAAGCGCAGAAAGGACCTGAGTGAGGAGGTGAACCAATTGGAATATGCGATTCGGTTGACCAATCCACGGCCATCGCCCATTCCGAAGGATGACGATATCGTCGAATATCTGAAGGGCTTTACGTTCAGCGCAACATCACTGGATACGTACTTGAATTGCGGCCTTCGATTCTATTACACGTACGTCCTTGAGATGCAAAAAAGAGCGGATGCCGAGGGAGAGATAGACCGTGCAGACATCGGACAGTTTGTTCATCACATACTCAAGGAAGTTATCTCTCCGTCTATTGGTCGCCTATTACGAAACGATGATTTTGATCAGGAGCAGTTAGCAACTTTGATCGACCGTCGCTTTGAAGAGGAATTTGGAAGCGAGGACGTAAGCGGCAGGTTCCTTCTTCGCGACCAGGTGAGAAAGCATGTCATCGATTTTATTCAGCAATACCAGATTCCTCTTCTTGCGAATGAACAGGTTTGTGTTCTGAGCGTGGAGGAGAGAATCCTGATTGTCCACCATGCGGTTCCCTTCAAGGCATTCCTTGACAGAGTTGAGGAGCGAAACGGGATTGTATACATTCTTGATTACAAAACAGGAGGGGTCTCCTCGAATGTGGGGGTTCGATGGAAGAAATTGAACATTGACCTTCGCGCATCCTGGCCGGACGCAATCGGATCACTTCAGTTACCCCTTTACTCGATTTTATATAGTCGGGAAAAGCAAATCCCGGTGGAGAACATTCAACCAGCATATCTGTCTCTCGGAAACAACAACCTCGGCCCGTCCATTGAGCTTCCATTGTTCGCTGCCAAAACTGATCCCCGGGAATCGCTTGCCATGCTTGATGAACTCGTTGGACGATTGATTGACGAGGTGCAAGACAAAGGAACCCCCTTCGCTCCTCCCGTCAATCTTGAAAAAAGCTGCCCCCGTTGTCCTTTCACGACATTGTGCGGAACGCGATGGGTGGAGGAGCCGCGATGGAATTAACCGAACCAAGAACACGCAACGCTGGAAAACTATGAACCCATTAATTATCGGTATTGCCGGTGGAACTGGCTCCGGGAAAACCACTGTGACAAACAGGATCGTGGATGCTCTGGAGAAGTCGCGCGTCCTCGTCATTCAGCATGATTCGTACTATCGTGACTTATCAAGCTATGGCGATGTGGGGCCGGCAGCGGTGAATTTTGACCATCCCGCGTCTCTGGAGACATCACTGCTTATTGAACATCTTAAGGCGCTCAAATCCGGGAAACCCGTTCAGCAGCCTCTTTACAATTTCACAACGCACCGCCGTCTCCCATCAACAAAGCTGATCGAGCCTCGTGATATTATTATTGTGGAAGGAATATTAATCTTCGTGGACAAGGAACTACGAGACCTGATAACCATCAAAATATTCATCGATGCAGACGCGGATGAACGTCTCCTTCGTCGGCTAAAACGTGATACAATGGAACGTGGCCGCTCAATCGATTCAGTGATGGATCAGTACATCACGACTGTGAAGCCGATGCACCTGGAATTCGTGGAACCAAGCAAGCATTGGGCGGACGTTATCATTCCGCGCGGCGCGGAGAATACGGTCGCCATCGACATGGTTGCAACAAAAATACGCCAGATGGTGCAGCAGTAGAAGGCTTCGCGTGCAGACGTTATAGCTGTCCAACTAACTCAAGAAGCTTGTTGATGTCGAGAGGTTTTTGAAGGAATGCGTCCACGCCGGATGCCAGAATGTCCTCGGGGGAATAGAATTTAGCGTACCCGGTAACCATGATGATGGGGAATTGCGGTGTTTCTTTCTTCACATGCTGCGTGAATTCGATCCCATTCATCTGCGGCATGTCAAGATCAACGATAGCGAGGTGCGGCTTGTATTCTTTGCGTGCGGCAACGGCCTCTTCCCCATTCTCAGCCTCGCGGACATCAAAACCATGCGACTCCAGCACGTCGCACAGGAGATCACGATTAACGTCGTCATCGTCAACGACCAGAATGCGGGAACCCGATTTCATCAAAACCTCTCAGGTGATGGTGTCCCTCTGGATGAAATTATCTTGCTGAGCGGTCGATACATTGCCTTGTTGCGTCGACAGCTCCCTCCATTTCCTCCAGTGTCATGTAAAAATGCGGTGAGTAGCGGATCTTTCCCCGTCGCAATCCAGTACTGATGTTTTGGGCAGAGAGCATGGCAAACACATTTTTAGCGTCCACGTTGTCGATATTGATCGTGACAATTCCAGCGCGTTGTTCATCTTGCAGTGGACTATAGATCGTTACTCCGTCGACGTTCTGAAATCCGTCGATAAGAGCACGGGTTAGCCCAAGGACTTGTTGCTCCACCTGTTCCATCCCGAAATCCAGAAGTGTGGTCAATGCGGTGTGCATTGCCCAAATTCCCGGGACGTTGAGAGTGCCGCCTTCATAACGACGCGCGCTCGAGGCGGGGGGCTGATTCAACTCGTCGAAATGCCACGGATCTTCCACGGAGAGCCACCCGAGGTATTGCTGCTTGATTTGCTCCTGAAGCGCATGGGTGAGGTAGAGGTATCCCGTTCCTTGCGGTGACATCTGCCATTTGTGTCCCCCAGAAGCGAGGGCGTCGATCTTCATCTGCTGCACATCGATCCGCACGGCACCGATCGCCTGGATAGCGTCAACGACGAAAAGAATCCCCTTCGACCTGAGCAGGCTGCCGATGGCCTGCAGATCCGCCCGAAATCCTGAAAGGTATTGAACTGCGCTTAGCGCGACAAGACGTGTTTTTGGAGTGAGGGCTGTTTCAATCCGGTCAGGCGTGATCGTACCGCCCACACCCTCGATCATATCGATTTCTACCCCATGTCTTTTCAGATGGAGATACGGGTAGACATTCGCCGGGAATTCAATATTGTTGAGAAGAATGCGGTCGCCGGACTTCCATGGGAGTCCGGACGCGACGATGTTCAGTGCCTCGGATGTGTTGGATACAAATGCAATCCTATCTGTTCCCTCCGCGTTGATAAGGCGGCGGATCAGCATCCGGCATTCTGCGACCTTTGGCAGATCATTCACGTAATTGTCCAGAACCCCGGAGGAGCGTTCAATAAAATACGCAGTCATGATGTTCATGATCCGCGATGACATGGGACTGGTTGCGGCGTGATTGAGATAATTCTTCTTCAATGCCGTGTGGGGGAACATCGTTCGCAACAACGTGAGGGTCTCAGGTTGCAGCATTGTATAGAAGGTTGTCGATTCAGACATCCGGCGAGAAGATTATTGAACGATGGGCGTTGATTTTGGAATCATCATACGAATAAATCCAAGAAAAACCCATTGAACCCGCACGGTTGATTCATGGAGAGCAAGGATCGCAAAGAGAGATTGTGATATTCCAATGAAAGTGGTGGAGTCATTGCGCTAGTCGCCGAAGCTGATTCCGAGATCGCGTGCCGTCTTCACTACGTCGGAGTCGAGAGGAACGGACTTCATCCGCTTCGTGGCTAAGTGAAGCGGCACATACTTTACCTTTGGTGGATCCAGCGCCACCATAACGCCGAACCTCCCCTCTTCGATGGCCCGGACTGCCGCCGAACCAAACCTGAGAGCAATGAGCCTGTCGAATGTGGTAGGACTTCCTCCCCGCAACAGGTGGCCAAGCACAACCACTCGTGTCTCTTTTCCCGTGAGCGCCTGTAATTCCCTTGCTACTTTTTCTCCAACCCCTCCAAGTAAATCTGCCCGTCCAGGTTCACGTGACACCACAGAAATGGAACCTCCTTTTGGACGAGCCCCTTCGGCAACGACAACCAGAGAAAAGAGGCTTCCAGCCTTGTCGCGTGCTTCAATTTGCTTCTTCACCTTTGCCAGATCGAATGGAATTTCAGGGATCAAGATTGCGTTTGCTCCTCCGGAGACACCGCTATTCAGCGCAATCCAGCCAGCATAACGACCCATGACTTCCACAACAATCACCCGTCGATGAGATTCTGCTGTTGAGTGCAGCCTATCGAGACAAGCGGTCGCAAATGAAACAGCAGTATCAAAACCAAAAGTGATAACCGTCTTGTCGAGGTCGTTGTCGATAGTCTTCGGTACCCCAACGACCCGGACGCCTTTACGTGCAAGCACTTTACCAATGGAGAGGGATCCATCTCCCCCAATTGTTACCAGCGCATCAATCTTTTGTTTATTCAGTAAGTCAACGAGTTCATCACTCCGATCCTTCTCATGAACCACACCATCCTCGCCAACGAATGGGAACCGAAGGGGGTTTCCCTTATTCGTAGTCCCTAGGATTGTCCCTCCCAGGTGGGTAATACCCCGGACGCTCTTCTTGGTGAGCGGAATGACGCCGCCTTCGGAAAATGATGCCGGGTCTAAAAGTCCGTTGAACCCGTCCCGGATGCCGAGCACTTCCCATCCTCGATTCAGTCCGGAGATTGTCACTGCACGGATGACGGCATTCAATCCTGGTGCATCGCCGCCGCCAGTAGAAATTGCAATGCGGCTGATCTTCACTTTTCTCTTCATGATCGCTTCTAATTTGTGGGCAACTTAGCGGGATTGCAGCGTTTTGATCTCCACCGAAGTCCCATGCTTCTCCACGATCTCGCGGATTCTCTCTTCAACAGTCCGTTGAGACTCTTCGATCATTCCCGACGTTTCCGCTTGTTGACGGGCTTCCCGCTGCATTTGACGGACTGCATTTTCTCTGTCGGCGACAGAGACTTTGTTCCACCAGCCGCTCTCGTCTCGCACGACATGATAGTCTTTCAACTCCACGGAAAGGAGTTGAGCGGGCGGCATCAACGCAGTCACGCGCAGAGGATTGTTTTCAATGGAGATGGAAAATGATTCGCGCAGGTCGAATCCTGCTTTTGCTGTGTACACGCCGCGAAGAACAATTGTTTTTGTGCTGCCCAGCCATGTTTGGCTCCAGTTGGATTCCGTCGCCCGAGCGAGGTCCAGTGGAGGTCGGACAATGAGATAATAGAAGGCAGCGGAACCAGCGGCGACAAGAAGGGCAATGATCAAACCGACAAAAAGGATTTTTTTCAGACCTGAGCGCATGTACCTACTTGCATTCGATGAGGGGTCAATCACGCATCAATGGCTTGTACTTGATCCGGTGAGGCTGATCGGCGTCGACTCCAAGCCGCTTCTTCTTATCCTCTTCGTATTCAGTGAAG
>DASWHW010000007.1:0-31064 GCA_036397975.1 Bacteroidota bacterium | reverse complement strand
CCTACAACGACCAGAAAAATAACCCCAAGCAAACGGAATGGTTTCACGCTTCCAATGAAGAGCAGGAAGAACAATCCTCCAAGCCACAACGGAAGAGTCACTGGATTGTGAATGAGTATTTGACCCGAAAGAAACGTCACCGGTGTCTGGCTGACGTACTTCACCGTTGAAGCGAAGTGAATGAACTCCAGGTGCGCATAGTCATGCATCATGTTCCAGATGATGTACGGCAGGAAGAGGACGAATGCGATGATGCCTGCAAGATACGGCCATCGTGTCTTCAGCCATCGCCTCTCCGGAACGAAGAGAAATCCGATGGCAACAGCCGCACCGAACCAGAGCATGCTGATTTTGTTCAACGCCCCCAGACCGACGATGAAGCCGAGAACGATCCAGTATCGCTGCTCCTGCGTGTTCAGCAATCGGACGACGGTGTAGAAACCAAGAGTCCAGAGAAGAATATCGAACGAATTCATCGAGTAAATGGTGTTGAATCCAAGAAAGATTGGGGATAAGGAGGCAACCGCACATGCGGCAAACTGTGCAACCTTCTTCCCCCCCATTTCCTTCACCATCAATCCAAGAACAAACACGCTTGCCCCGCCCGACAATGCAGGCAGCAAGCGAATCGCGAAAATCGAATCGCCGAAGAGGAGTCTGTTTACCGCCAGAATGAAGATTGACAGCGGCGGGTGATCGACGTACCCTATGTCCAGATTCTCTGCGTTAGCGAGGTAGTACAGCTCGTCCCGAAAGATGCCGTACCCTGCGAAAGCGTTCGTATAGAAATGAATCAGCACTTTTGCAAGGGTTAAGTAAAATGGGATGGCGAGATCGCCTGTAAAGAGTCTGCGATGAAGAGGATCAGGTGTCATTTTTCCTGCTTTCCCGGTATTGTTGCTTCTTTCCTTTCGCGATGCCAATAAAGGCAGAGTGGACACTCCTCGTTTGCCCCACTGCAGAATGTTTTTGTCGTAGCAAATTCTTAATGTCGCTGACAATGGCATTGATGGCACGAACAATCGGCCCATGCTTATCAAATCTGGCTGAGAAGTCCTCAAGCGCAGCGTCAAGTCCCACATCTTTTTTTTCCCGTTCACTCATGAGGTACTTGTGTTCCATGATCTCCACGTAGAGGCTTGAAGCGGTTTTGTCCGGAAAGAACTTAAGTAAATCATGCGCACCAAGAAGCTTGCAGACTGGCTTAAAGATCTCCTTGTACCAGTCCTTCGCAGCTGCCGCGAGGGGAACTTCATTTCCTTGCCGCTCACTCATGTACCATTTGTGCTCCCGAATATGTTTCAGGAGAAGTGCACCGTACCCTTTTACATCAAAGTTACCAAGGAGCTTATCAACGTCCATGTGGGTTAAGAATTCGAACGAACGAACTTCTTCTTCCACCTCATATCCTTGGCGATACCCAGTTTGGATGTAGTCCTGGTCTTCCGCCGTCATCACGGCATCGCGAACAAGACCGCTTGCTTTTAGGTCGGCCTCTGTCCAAAGCATTGATTCCAGGAAGTACTCTACGTCTGCCATCCTCAGCGTTTCCGATAGAGTAGGGTGAATCTCCACAGTCTCCGCATCCGCAAGCATGGCATTAAGCGTAGTTCGGTATCCGAGTTCGGGAACGATTTCCTTGCTGAACCTGATGAGCATGTTTGCGAGCGAAGCATCGCCCCAATAGACTCCGTTACTGTGCATTTGAATAAATAGACGGATGACAGCATCCCATATTCGCTTTCTGTTCTTACTTGAGAACCCACGACGATATAAATGTGAATCAGGAATAACCTTCTCCATCAGCTCCGTAACGAGATAACCTGTTTGCATTTTCTCCGCCTGCCCACCAACATTCGTTGTTACCATCTCCACCCCATCGTTGCGGGCAACAATACCAACCGGAACGAGGGTGCGGATTTCAAGATTTGCAAGTTCGCGATACAGCCTGAATTCCTTTTGCGCGCTCTCCACGGTTGTCTCCTTTATTGCAAACCTCCTTTTCGCTGTCTCGACAAACCGAACGATATGGCGAGAGATCCCGCTTTTCACCGGGAAGAACTTTATTCCTCGCTGGTGCCAACCTTCAAGGCCAAGCTCCCATGGAAGAGAAGAAAGGTGACTATAACAGTCGGCGGGGAGGAAGAAGGAAAGATTCCCTCTCGTCGTCAGCAGTGGCATTTCTGTCATTGGGAACGTATTCAGATTATTCATCGCGACTCAGTATACTAACAATTCATCCCATGCGATATTAGAACCCATTTGCATTTTCAATCCCCTTCTCAAGCAGGTGAAATAAAAGCCCGTTTCTCTTTTGGGGTTGGTCGGACATCGGAGCCATTTGAAAAGCCTCTTCGTCCGTCGGCGTGAGGTGAGTTTAGTTTGTCTCTTTTCTTTGAGGATATTTGTCCACCGCAAGCAGAATTCCGTGCAGCAAAGCTTCAGGCCGGGGAGGACATCCTGGAATGTACACATCCACAGGAAGAACAGCGTCAACGCCACCGCAGGAGGCGTAGCTCTTCCCGAAGATCCCACCGCCAATGGCACATGCACCAACTGCAACAACGAGCTTGGGATCTGGCATCGCTTCGTACGTCTGCTTCAGGGCGATTTCCATATTGCGCGTTACAGGGCCGGTCACGAGCAACATATCCGCATGACGGGGAGAGGCGACGAAGTAGACACCAAAGCGCTCAATGTCATACACGGGATTGTTCAATGCGGTAATCTCCACTTCGCACCCATTGCATGAACCGGCATCCACTTCACGGATGTGGAGCGAGCGGCCAAACAGGTGACGGATGCTCTTCCTGAGAGCGGTCCCGATCTCCTCCATGGATTTCTCCTCTGGACGCGCGTCTTCAACGTGTGCCAGTTCGTATGTTCCATCGCTGTGGAGGTTGTACACTGCGCGGGTAGTCAACTTTGATTTCTCGTGCACCGCCAGCCGGAATTCTTTTGTCAACCGTACCGCATCGGGGCAGGCTGCCTCGCACTCGCCGCAAAATATACAGTCGCCATAGTCCAGCACAACGATGCGTTGGTCTGTTTCGCCACCGTTCGCACTGACCGTTAGTGCATTCGTCGGACATGCATTTGCACATTGATCGCACGCTGTACATTTCGTAAAGTCAATTACCGGTTTTCCCCGGAAACCATCTGGCGGATCCGCGACAACAGCAGGGTATGCATTCGTCGCAATTCCGCTCGTGATTGTCCGTTGAAGGATTTTCAGCATGGCATCCCCGTACGGATGATGCAGGTTCTGGAAGCGATCAGTTTCATCGTACTACACGTCCTTCACTCGCTCTATGGTGCAAGAGGTTGAGCCATCTTTAGTTCTGAGAGCCGGTGGTGCACATCGTGGATATCCTTCGCCGACAACAACCCATTGTACACACTCTCTTGACTTATGTTCATCGCGATGAGTCGTAGCACATTCAGGTACTCGCGCTCGTTTGTCCCCGTCGCCACCATAAAAACGATCCGGACGGGGTCCGGGTTTTCCTGGCTGTAGCGAATCGGTTCCTTCAAGCGTGCGAACACCACCACCACGCGCGCATCCGCGCCCCCAGAATGTGCATGCGGCACAGCAACACCCTTGCCGATGATTGTCGGCGTCAACGCCTCTCTCTGCAGGATGCTCTCCAGGAAGATCTGTTTGTCCGTCACGATCCCGGCATTACAGGCCTGCGTGACCATCTTATCCAGCAAGTCGTCACGATCCTTTGCACTCACATCGAGCATAATGAGATTCTCGGAGACGAACCCCCCGAGGTATGTCCGCTCGACTTCCTGCTTGGTCACTTCAAGGGCATACTCTATCGCCTCGTCGACTGTATTGAGAAAATTTCCAATGCCAATCCTCCGGGTTATTTCAAGGTCATATAATACCTTTCGCACCTTGTCCCGCATGCCGACAATCAGCAGGCGTTTCTTGTCGCGATGCAATCGTTCAACAATGTTATCAATTGCAACAGCGCCCGTGGTATCAATCACCGGTACATTCTCCATATCCAGGATGACCACCTTGACATCAAAATTCTTCTCCAGCGCCGTCACAAAACTTTTCGCTGCCCCAAAGAACAACGGTCCCTCGACATCAAAGACCACGATTTTATTTTCTTTCAGGAGTTTTTGCGTTGGTTCATCAAGAGTAACTCCCTTCCTTTCTTCGAGAAGCGATTGACTCATCCCCATTTCACTCATTCGATACACAAACAGGAACGACGCCATCACCATGCCAACTTCCACGGCGGTGATAAGATCGGTGAAGACTGTTATCAGAATTGTGGCAATCATAACTGCTGCATCTGCCACAGGGGTTCGGGGAAGCAACTTCAGCGGTTCAAGTTCAAGCATACCGATTGCCGTCATCATCAACACGCCTGCGAGTGCGGCAAGCGGAATAGTGGAAGCAAGTTTCCCAAGAAACAACATCACGAGGATTAAAACGACGCCGTGAATGATTCCGGATAAGCGGGTGATGCCGCCGGAGCGCACATTTACCATCGTACGAACAATTGCTCCTGTGCCGGCAACGCCGCCGAAGATTCCGGCAACAAAATTCCCAAATCCCTGGCCGATAAGTTCCTTGTTGCTGTTGTGACGCGTGTTTGTTGTGTTATCCGCCACTACAGATGCAAGCAAGGTTTCAATAGAACCGAGCAAAGAAATGGTGAATCCTGCAGGAATAAGCTTTCTCCATGTTTCCAATGAAATGCCCGGAACACTTGGCAACTGAAAACTCGACGGAATTTCCCCAATCACCTTGATTGCCGAAGCAATCGTCAGCCCACCTTTCGTCGGGTCGTAAATCGTTCTCAGGAGTTCGCTGGAGGAGAAAGCATACGCGATGATGGATCCGAGCGCCAGCCCGATAAGCGCCTTTGGAAGATTCCGATTTATCTTTGGAACCGTATAGATGATGCCCATCGTCGCAAGAGCAATTACCGGTGCCGTATTGAATGTTTTGAATTGTTGGATGAAAATGAGAATCGCGATTCCATTCGTGAACCCCACCGTTACTGGGTATGGCACCAGGTGAACGTATTTTCCTACTTTCAGAAGACCATAGAGCACTTGAAAAATCCCGGCCAGGATACACGCGGCAAGGAGAGCATCGGGGCCGCCATATTCCATGTAGACGGTGGTTAAGATAACCGTCATCCCTCCCGTGGGCCCGGTAATTTGCTGCGGAGTGCCTCCGAAGAGCGAAGCAAGAATCCCCGTAAAGATCGCTCCGTAAAGGCCCGCAACGGCGCCACGCGGGTCTCCATTGAACGCGAGCAGCCCAAACCCGAGCGCGAGCGGGAGCGCGACAATGGCCGCAGTCACACCACCAATGAGATCGCCCTTAATATGTTTCAGCGGAAACCGGAAATTCTCCGAGAAATTAAATTCCCGGAGATAGTCCTTGAGATGAATATGACGTGGATCCAATTTGCGCACAACTGTTCTCATTACAACGGTGCACCCTTTCTCGCGGTGGATGATGGAAAATCGTATCCTCGCTAACGGTCATTGCCAGAATAGGATAGATTGAAACTCTTGTTAATCACCGGAAAATCCGGGACGATATTGTTACGCACGGCGACCTTGAGGGCTCGCCAGTTATGGAACGATGGGTCTGTAATTTTCCAGCGGTAGATGTTTCCGTTCCTGTCTGTCATCATCCAGTGGACAATCTCCCCTCTCCAGCCTTCCACATATCCAAGCGCTTTTTGCAAGGGGGGAATCGTGGCAATGGAGACGAGGACCGGCTCTCCCCGATGCTGATGGAACAATTGCTCAAGAAGCGCAAAGGACTCACGCACCTCGTCAATTCGCACATTCATTCGCGCAAGTACATCTCCCTCTTCGCGCACCGCGACTCCGAACTGGACATACGGGTATGCACAGTGAGGATGGTCTCTCCGGAAATCCCGGTTCCAGCCGGATGCTCTTGCGGCGATACCGGTGACTCCGAGTCGGTGTGCATCGGTGCGACTCAGGGTCCCTGTCGTTTCCAATCGGTCAAGAACAGATGAACTGGATTGGACAAGCTCGACGATTTGTTCGAATGATTTCTTTCCGGTCACGAGCATCTCTTGAAATTCATTACGTTTCAGAGATGTGTCTTCGGGGTCTCTGCGGACACCACCAATGGCCGCAACCCCGCGGAGCAACCTGGAACCCGTCACGATCTCGTTGAGGCGGAGAAATCGTTCCTTGAGTTCAAACGCAACTGAGGCCCCGACGGGAAAGCCCACATCGAGAAGTATTGCACCGACATCTCCAATGTGGTTGTAGAGTCTTTCCAGTTCCAACAGCATCGTCCGGATGACGATGGCCCGATGAGGAATTTCGCACTGACACAATCGTTCGATGCTATGGCAAAACGCGAGGGCATGCCCGAACGAAGAATCGCCTGAAATCCGCTCGGCCAGGAAGAGTGCCTGGTGCGGCGATTTCCCTTCTGCGATCTTTTCGGTTCCTTTATGCGTATAGAAAAGCTGAATATCGAGATTGATGATCGGTTCGCCCGCCACACTAAATCGGAAGTGCCCCGGCTCTATAATACCTGCATGGACGGGGCCGACAGGGATCTCAAACACACCTTCCCCCTCAACGTGCTTGAACTCCATTGACCCTTTCACGCGGGGGACACGGGTATCAGGATGGAAATCCTTCAGCATCGGGTGCACGTCTTCCGGCCAGTCAGGATGAGAAGACAGACTGTAGATATTTGGGAACGCAATAATTCCAAACGAGTCTTTGATTTCCCGTTCAAACCAATTTGCGCTTTCGAGAACTCCGCTGATTGAAGGAACTTCCGCGTGGCGCGGATCGACAGGTACCTCAAGAATCAGGAACAGATCGTCCGATGGAAGAGAAAAGACATAGGAGAGAACAAATTTGCCATTGAGCGAACGCTCATCATTCGCAACGAGAGTGGTAAACCGCGCCTTCAGCGATTGAACGAACAATGAACATAACTCTGGCAGCGAGCTCAGGGATTCCGGTCGCAACGACACATGCACCTCGTTCGGGGCAACGCCTTTGCCAAAGTGGAGCCGGTCTCCAAGAGACTGTTCAATCAGCGCAATGTATTGTTGTTTACTTGTCATCCCTTACCCGCATAAAACGGTTACCGCATTCTGAATGCACAACTGCAATGACGACGGCATGAAGACCCCGAGCAAGAGAAGAGCCGCAAGCAACAACCCCAGAAGCACAAGCGAAAATGGGTCTGCTTCATGCCCTTTGACTGCCGTCCGCGGTACGCCAAAGATCATTCGTGCGGTGGAGTTGATAAAGCCAACAAAAATCGTTGCAAGAAACAATATGAAAATGAGCGACGGCACCGGTGTGTCGCTTGCAAACCCGGCACTGATGATGGTAAGCTCGCTGACGAAAACTCCAAACGGGGGCCATCCCGTTATCGCAAACACTCCCAGAATGAGGAACGTTGAGGAGACTGGCATTACTTTGATTGCTCCGGTCACTCTCCCCATCAGTTTTGTCCGATACGCCATCCGGATATTGCCGGCGGTGAGGAAGAGAAGCGTTTTGCCCACCGCATTGTTAAGAAGATGAAGCAAAGCCGCGAAGAAGGATAACGGAGTTCCAAGACCAATCGCGAAGACAATAATGCCGACATGCTCGACACTGGAGTAGGCGAGCAATTTCTTGAAGTCCTTCTGCAAAAAAACAAACGGTACTGCGACACCCATTGAAACGAGGCCGAAGATGATGAAGAGTGTAGAGGCAAATCCACCGTCCACCGCCTTGTTGACGAGGATGTAAAACCTCATGATTGCATACAGCGCCACATTGACCAACCCTGCCGCCATGAGGGCACTGATCGGCGCGGGTGCCTCCCCGTATGCATCCGGTTTCCATGTGTGCATGGGAGCAAGCCCCGCTTTTGTCCCAAAGCCGACCAGGACAAAAATGAGCGCAAGCTTGAGCACCGCCGGATCAAGCTCTTTCGCCACGAGCATAAGCGACGACCAGTTCAACGCATTGTCAGGTGCAGGGATGACGTGGAGGGCAGAAAAGTATGTGAGAATAATACCAAACAGCGCCAGCGCAATGCCAACGGAACAAATGATCACATATTTCCATGCAGCTTCAATGGAACTTTCCCGTTCATAAAACGCCACAAGAAACGCCGTCGCCAGCGTTGTTGCTTCGGCCCCAATCCAGAGGAATCCGAGATTGTTCGAGAGCAGGACGAACATCATTGTAAAGAGAAATGCGTTGAGCAAGAAATAATACTGCCATACCTTCGGACCACCGACCTTCCGTTGACGAATCTGGCGACGCAGGTACCCCACAGAATAGAGCGTCACAATGAACGCGCTGCCGGAGACAATAACCGCGATATACGCGGATAGCCCGTCGGCATACCACCAACCGTCCGGAGAACTGATATTGGTCTCTTGAACCACTTTCCAAATCAGCCAGAAGGCCGAGAGAAACGTCAGCCCGGAACAAATCGTGGACACTCGTTCGAGAACTCTTCTCTTGTGCAACAGGCCGCAGAGAATCGTACCAATCACGGGAAAACCAAGGAGCAACGCAAAGAGGATTGTATTCAATGGCGTAAGCTCCTGAGCGACTCGATACTGATCGATTCAAATGTTTTACTGATGCGAAAGACAAACACCCCGAGAATAAGGACAGCGATGAGAATGTCAAAGAAGATACCAACCTCAACAATGAGCGGCATCCCGTACGTAATCGAAAGGCCTGAAAGAAAAATACCATTTTCCATGGTGAGCAATCCAACGATTTGAGTAACGGCCTTCTTCCGTGACATCATGATGAACAGACCGATAAGCATCACTGCGATGGAAACAGACAACACCCTTGACACTCCGGAAGCATTGTCTTGTTGTCCGCTCAGAATCGAGTTCGCCACCGAATCTGCAAGAATAACGATGACGCCACACAGCAATAACGACACGGAAACGTTCACAATGAAATCAATTTCCTTCCGTACGTGCAGTCGTTCGATCACCTTCGTGAGTACTACCGGAATGGCGACCGCCTTGATGGCGATCGTGAGAACCGCGGCGATAAGGATGTGTGTTTCTCCATACCCGAGGACAACCAGGAACGCCACTACGCCAAGGAAGAAGGACTGGACAGCGAACAACCTTATATAGAACACGAGGCTCCGGCTGGAGACAATGAGAAATGCCGTTACGAGGATTGCCGCTGCAAAAATATCGATGAGTAAGCTGATGATCTGGAGATTGGTGAGAGCCATCCTATCCGCCGACGATAAAATAGAGAAACAACGCTAAGAGCGAAAGAATAAATGCCACCATCAGAAGTTCGGGTACCCGGAAGAGGCGGAGTTTTGCATTCGTCGATTCGACGACTGCAACGATCACTGCCAGCGCGACGACCTTCGAAAAAAAAGCAACACTCCCCACAACCAATGCCCAAGGAGCCCACGTTGTTGCCATGCCGATGGGAAAAAATATGTTCGATAGAAGCGCAAGAAATATCATCAATTTTATTTGTGATGACCATTCGATAAAGGCAAGGTATCGTCCGGAATACTCCAGGATCATTGCCTCATGGATCATCGTCAGCTCAAGGTGCGTGGCCGGGTTATCGATCGGCACCCGTCCTGTTTCCGCAAGCGCAACAACGAACAAACCGGAGAAGGCAAGAAGATGGGCCGGGTTCATCATGGATGCAGGCGTGGTCGTAAGATTGTCAACGATAACGCTCAAATTCGTGGAACCGGCAGTAACCGCTGCGGTAAAAATGGCAAGCATCATCGCGGGTTCAATAATGGATGCGATGGACATTTCACGACTCGAACCAAGCCCCCCAAATGCGCTGCCTGTATCAAGGCCCACAAGCGCCACAAAAAACCTTCCGAAAGCAAAGAGATAAATGACAGTGATAATGTCACCGACCCAGTGCAGGGAAACGGGCGTCACCACCGTCGGCACAAGCAGAACGATGACAAGGGTGGAAGTAAACACGAGGTAGGGTGTTGCTCGAAACAGCCAGGACGAAACCGAGGAAACAACGACCTCTTTTCTCATCAGTTTTGCAAGATCGAAATACGGCTGGAGTACGCTCGCACCTCGCCTACGCTCCAACCGGGCTTTTATCTTCTTGATAATTCCGCTTATCAGCGGGGCCGTGGCAAGTACCAGCAGCAACTGGAGCAATGACTGTCCTATGATTGCGAAAAGATCGTTCACCGGGCAAAGAGAAGAAGAAGAACAAGAGTGACAAAAATATAGAGAAGATACGACTGAATGTGTCCGGTTTGAATCTTGCCAAACCTGCGAAAAGCACGCCCGAAGAAATTGTTGAGGGGTTCGTAGAAGTATTTCAAAAACACGGATTCCGTCTTGAGCTCATAAACAATATTGGGACGGAAATAGGGAGAAGTCTCTTCGGAAATTTCGATTTCGTGGGTTGCGCGGAAGATATTTGAGAAAATCATTCTGATAGGTTTGCTGAATCCAGTCGCTGAATACTGCATGCCTGGCGTAAGCTTTTGTAATCCGCACGCCCAGGTGACGGTTGCTCGTTTGCGAAGTTTCCCACCAAAGAAATACCCCACAGCAATAGGGATCAGTATCATTCCAACAAGCAAAGCAGTAAGCACGGGAGGTGAAATACTCATCGACGCACTCTGCGGGATGAGCAACATACCTCCATTCAGCGCAATCTCCCCGGGAAGGTGGGTTCTCAATAACGAACCGGCAAGCGGGCTGAGCAGAGACACGACATATCCGGGCGCAACCCCGAGGGCGAAGCATACAGCAGCCAGAAATCCCATTGCGCCGATCATTGGGAACGAAGACTCGCGAGCACGCTCGGCTTTCTTTGAGCGTGGGAGACCCAGGAATGTTATGCCAAACGCTTTCACAAAGCAGGCCGCTGCGAGAGCGCCCGTCAAGGCAAGGAGCGCAACGGTGAGCGGGATTGCAATCTTCACCGCAAGGTCAGAGGCATGAAAGCCGAGAAGAAGTGCCTGAAATGTCAGCCACTCGCTGACAAACCCATTGAGCGGGGGCAGCGCAGAGATTGCCATCGCACCGATGAGGAAGAAAAAAGAAGTCCAAGGCATCCTCTTGATGAGTCCACCAAGCTCTTCGATGTTCCTGGAATGCGTTGCATGAAGGACAGAACCAGCACCAAGGAAGAGAAGTCCTTTGAATGTTGCGTGATTCAGCACATGATACAACCCGGCAATCAGTGCAATCGACGCAAGCGGTTTTTGTCCCAGCGAAGCGAAAAGTAAAGCCCCGCCAACACCCATCAGGATGATCCCGATATTTTCAATGCTGTGAAAAGCCAGCAAACGTTTCAGGTCATGTTCCATGAGCGCGTAGAGAACACCCAGCACGGACGATGTGACCGCGATGATCAGGATAGCTATTCCCCACCATTCCGGAATGTCAGGCCCGAGAAAGTCGAAATAGACGCGCACCATACCATAAATGCCGGTCTTAATCATCACCCCTGACATCAACGCTGAAATGTTCGACGGCGCCGCCGGATGTGCCTCCGGAAGCCAAATATGGAATGGGATGATACCTGCCTTGATACCAAAGCCAACAGTTGCACAGAGGAAGATCACCGATTGAACGAATGGGGGAAGGTGCGATCCAGCCCCCCTGAAGGATGCGAAGCTGAACGAACCGGTGTACGAATACAGGAGTACAAACATAACGATGAGGAGAGCAGTCCCAACGTGGGTCATAACGACATACAGAAATGCGGCCCGCCGTGAAGCAGGATCCTCATGCTCGTAATTAATCAGGAAGTAGGTCGTCAGAGACATTCCCTCCCAGATAAAGAGAAAGAGCACTGCATGATCCGCAAGGACGACGCCAACCATCGACAGAAGAAACATGTTATACAGAAAAACAAGTACCGCGATGTTCTTTCGTCGCAGAAACTCTGTTGCGTACCCGAGGGAGTAGAATGAAACCGCGACTGACAGCAGGGAAATGATACCGAGAAAAAGTGCCGAGAGTCTGTCGGCATGAAGAGCTATCGGGCCAAAGAGGAACGATTGTTGGAGTTCAATGTGCAGTGGCTCGCCGGAAAGAAGAATCGAGAGAGAGACGACACAACCCGCAAGGGAGGAGACCATTGCGATAATGAATCCGGCATTCTTGATCAACGTGTCGACCGGTGCACCGGTCGTCCGATGCGTTTTCCCATTGATGCTGAGAAGAGCGGGAAGAAAAGCCCCCACCACATAACCCATCAACATGAACGAAACTGCAGAAAACTGAAAATTCGTCAATTCATGCTTCGAGATATCATAAATGGTATCAAGTATACCAATATGAGGCAAGAATATCAATATTGTCCGCGAGTATCGCACACGATTCACGGGCGATCGAGGCAAAACACTTTTGAAAATAAAAGAGACGTGACATTTGAAGGAAAGAGTTGGGAAAAAATCAGAACAACATTTATTTTTTTTAATATGACTATCCAGTTTTCGACTTACGCAATGTGCATCGCGCCTTAGGAACGTGCACGACAGGCCACGCTTCTTGCAGGTCGGGCCTGACTACCGTCAGGAGGGCAGACCCAACCTACAGTCCGGTTGTAGCAGTTCTGCTTTTCAATGTGTATTTTCCCCCAGAGAATATGCCCACCGCACCAAATAAATACCCTCCAAAAACAACAACCTCCTTGTTCATCAAGAACATGGTGTGCAGAAGATGCATCAAAGTCGTGAGTGATGAGTTGAGCAAACTTGGCCTCGATGTCCTCAGCATCAATCTTGGAGAGGTCGTCATCGCGGGCGACATTCAGAAAGGAGGGATGACAACAATCGCCCGAGCGCTTCTTGAAAACGGATTCGAGCTGATCGAAGACCGGCGTGTCAAAACCATTGAGGGCATTAAGCACGCGGTCCTCAAATTAGTCTACGAAGAAGACCTGGAGAACAATGCCCCACCAAAGTACTCATCGTACATAGCGAAAGAACTTGGTCAGGAGTATCATGCACTCAGTACCCTTTTTTCATCCATCGAGAACATCACCATCGAACAGTACATCATCCTTCAGAAGATTGAACGTGTGAAAGAGCTGCTGAAGTATGGTGAACAAACGCTGAGCGAAATCTCTTATGCGCTTGGGTATAGCAGTGTGCAACATCTGTCCAATCAGTTCAGGCAGGTCACGGGAATGACCGCAAGCGCGTTCAAGAAAATGGTGGAAAATACCCGAAAGCCGCTTGATGAGGTAACGTAGCAATGGCGAAAGAATACGATCCACGCATGCACTCCGCCGAGCACATACTGAACCAAACCATGGTACGGATGTTCAATCGTGGTCGCTCGTTCAGTGCCCATATCGAGAAAAAGAAATCCAAGTGCGATTACCACTTTGATCGCGATCTCACGGACGAAGAACTCGGCAACGTCGAGAAACGGGTAAACGAGGTGATTGAAGCGAACATGCCGGTAACGGAAGGAACGATGTCACGAGAGGAAGCCGGGAGGCTGTTCGACCTCGGCCGCCTCCCGGACGAAACAGGAGACACCCTGCGCATCATCAGAATCGGTGACTACGACGCATGCCCATGCCGGGGAGAACATGTGCGTTCCACGCAAGAGATCGGTGCGTTCAAGATCATTTCGGCATCGTATGCCAATGGCGTCCTGCGCATCCGGTTCAAGCTTCACGATTCGTGACACAGAAAGCGGATGCTCCTTTTCACACACCTCTCAATCTCTTCTTTATCTGAACATCTTTCTCGAAATTCTGTAACGACTCCGGCCCATTCGCCCCGTATCATTTGCACAGAGTTATCAGTCAATAAGACAAGGATGCCCATGGTTCCGGAACTGGAGAAAGAACTCGAAAGTCTGTGCACACACGACAATTTGGAGGTGGAAATGAATCACGAACATCAGCACAAACACAGCAACGGCAATCACTCGGCCAAACCAACACACAGGGAACATAACCACTCGCACAAACACGCCGATCATGGAGAACACCACGGTCACATGGTGGAGGATTTCAAGCGTCGTTTCTGGCGTGCTCTTGCACTGACAATCCCGATCGTTCTTCTCTCTCCGATGTTGCAGCACTGGATTGGATTGGGAACTGCCCTTCAGTTTAGCGGCGACTTGTATGTGCTCTTTATTCTATCATCGATCATCTTCGCCTATGGGGGCGCTCCATTTCTCAAAGGAATGGTTGACGAACTCAAGTCACGCAGCCCGGGAATGATGACTCTCGTTGCCGTTGCAATCTCCACAGCATATTTCTACAGTACTGCAATTGTGTTCGGACTGAGCGGCGAGGTGTTCTTCTGGGAAACCGCAACACTGATCGACATCATGCTGTTGGGACACTGGATCGAGATGCGGTCCGTGATGGGCGCGTCGAAGGCACTCGAAGAGCTTGCTGCACTTCTCCCCTCCGATGCACACAAGATCCTGCCGGACGGAACCGTCACGGAGGTTCCACTCTCCGATCTCGTCAAAGGAGACAACGTCCTCGTGAAGCCCGGCGAGAGAATTCCTGCTGATGGTGCCGTTCTGAAGGGCGCATCATCTGTCAATGAGGCCATGCTCACTGGAGAATCTAAACCGGTGTCCAAGACAGAGGGGACGACCGTTATTGGCGGATCGATCAACGGCGAGGGGTCACTCACTGTTGAAGTCAAGAACACCGGTGCGGATTCTTTTCTCTCCAAAGTGATTGATCTTGTGCGAGAAGCTCAGGCCAGTAAATCCAAAACTCAGGATCTCGCCAACCGCGCCGCACTCTGGCTTACGTTGATCGCTCTTGGTGGTGGAGCGCTGACGTTTTTCGTCTGGTTATGGATTGCAAATGCGGACTTCGCCTTTGCACTGGAGCGAACAGTAACCGTCATGGTCATCGCATGTCCCCACGCTCTCGGATTGGCTGTTCCCCTGGTCGTCGCTGTATCCACTGCCCTCTCGGCACGCAACGGGCTTCTCATTAGGAACCGGGCAGCCTTTGAGAAGGCAAGGAATCTGCAGGCCATCATCTTTGACAAGACCGGAACGCTGACCGAGGGACGCTTTGGCGTTACGGACGTGGTTGAGTTCAGTAGCTCTTACAAGAGAGACGAACTCCTTAGATATGCAGCGGCGGTAGAGAATCATTCTGAACATCCGATTGCAACGGGGATCGTTTCGTCAGCGAGAGAGATTCCGCAAGTGGAAGAATTTAAGGCGATTCCTGGTGAAGGCGCGAAAGGAGTAGTCAATGGGAAGCATGTCTTCGTTGTGAGTCCGGGTTATCTGCGAGAAAACAAGCTTGCTGCGGATACGGAAAAGATCGAACAACTCTCTGCACAAGGAAAGACCGTAGTGTTTGTTTTGATTGATGGGAAAGTCGAAGGAGCGATCGCTCTTGCCGATGTTATCAGGCCTGAATCAAAGGCCGCGATTGACCATCTCAAGAAGATGGGAATACAAACGATGATGCTGACAGGCGACAATAAACAGGTTGCGGCGTGGGTTGCGTCGGAGATTGGGATCGATGAGGTTTTTGCCGAAGTACTGCCTGATCAGAAATCGGGTAAAGTGAAAGAAGTTCAGGCCCGAGGTATCGTTGTTGCAATGATAGGAGATGGCGTCAACGACGCTCCTGCTCTTGCACAGGCTGATGTCGGTATCGCCATTGGAGCCGGAACTGACGTGGCAACAGAAACCGCGGATATTATTCTCGTCAACAGCGATCCGCGGGATGTGGCTGCCGTGGTCGGACTTGCCCGTGCGACATACCGAAAAATGGCGCAGAATCTTCTCTGGGCAACAGGTTACAATGCCTTCGCAATGCCGCTCGCGGCGGGCGTGCTCGCTTCACAAGGGTTGTTACTGAGTCCGGCTATTGGAGCCGTCCTCATGGCGTTGAGCACAGTGGTGGTAGCCATTAATGCGAGGATGCTGAGGTATCAGAGGGCGAAGTAAATCCTGTGCGGAATGGGCAGGCTTCAACACCCGTTCGATTGATTCGGGGAACTACGGATGTGTCATCGTTTCCGGTCGGACGATGGCGTCAAATTCATCTCCAGTAAGATAGCCCAGCTTTACACATGCCTCTCTCAAGCTGCTATGTTCTTCGTGCGCGGTGTGAGCGATCTTTGCTGCCCTGTCATACCCGATCTTTGGAGTAAGAGCAGTCACAAGCATCAATGAGTTCTGGACGTATGAATTGATCCGCTTTTCGTTCAGTTGAATACCTGACACGAGATACTTGACGAAATTGGGACACGCATCATTGACAAGCCGGACAGCATGAAGAAAATTGTATATCATGACAGGGCGGAACACGTTCAACTCGAAGTTTCCTTGCGAACCTGCAAACGCAATTGCAGCGCACGCCCCATGCACCTGGACGGCGATCATCGTCATCGCTTCGCATTGCGTCGGATTGACTTTCCCTGGCATAATGGATGAGCCCGGCTCGTTCGCCGGGATGATCAATTCTCCTAAACCACAACGAGGGCCTGAAGCAAGCCAGCGTATGTCGTTGGCGATCTTCATGAGTGAACCGGAAAGGGTGTTCAACGCTCCTGCTGCAAAGACGATCTCGTCGCTCGCCGAGAGAGCGGCAAACTTGTTCGGGTGGCTCCGAAACGGCAACCCTGTAAGCTCGGCAATCATCGCAGCCATCCGTTCTCCAAATTCAGGATGTGAGTTCAATCCGGTCCCCACGGCAGTTCCCCCGATTGCAAGTTCGTACAATCCGTCCAACACCAATGTCAACCGTTTAATGTCCCTCTCCACAAGGCTCACCCAGCCGGAGACTTCCTGCCCAACCATTAGCGGCGTCGCATCCTGCAGATGCGTTCGCCCGATCTTGACAACAGACGAAAATTTCTTTGCCTTTGCATGAAGGGCGTCGCGTAGTTGCTGAAGCGCAGGTATGAGATGATTGTGTATCCGTTCAGCGGCAGCAATATGCATCGCTGTCGGGAACGTGTCATTGGACGATTGGAACATGTTCACATCGTCGTTCGGGTGGATTGGGGACTTGCTGCCAAGCTTCCCTCCTGCAAGTTCAATGGCACGGTTCGCGATCACCTCGTTCACATTCATATTCGTTTGCGTGCCGCTGCCCGTTTGCCATACTTTGAGGGGAAAGTGATTGTTCAGTTTCCCATCCACGATTTCATCGGCCGCTTTGACAATCAACTTGAGTTTTTCCTTAGGAAGTTTTCCGAGCTTGTTGTTGACCAGTGCCGCTGACTTCTTTAGGAGCCCGAAGGCCCTGATCAATTCAGGAGGCATGATATCAGTCCCGATGTTGAAGTAATGCAGTGAACGCTGGGTTTGCGCTCCCCAATAGACATGATCAGGCACTTCGATAGTTCCCATACTGTCGGATTCGACTCGCGTTGTATCCAATGGTACCTCCTCAAGAAATTTCTCATAACCTATCACGTGAAAGGATGAGAAGCAAATGGAATTGGGTACTCGGATTTGAACGCCCGTTTCCAAAGGATCAAGAGCCTTGCCACGCGGAAAGAAGCCGGGTTGCAAGACAACAATTGCTATCCATACCGACGGATGTTTTCACACTGTCGTCCAGCCCAAGAGAGTAAACGGTCTCATCAATCTCGCTAGTATTACTCCTCACTCTACACGACCCACGGTTCGTCAATTCAACCGATTGACTTTGAAGAATCCTAATACTAACTTCCCCCATTAGGAATGAGAGTCCAGTGTTATTTCATTGGGCCAAAATCCACAATTCCGTTCATTCACAACAATGCCAAGGAACCAGTCATGACTCGAAACCACAAACACCAAGCGGACACCGTGTCTCCTGAGCAATTCTCGCAATCACATACTGTGCTTTTGAGCGAATTAGTTTCTCATTTGCGCGAGAGCAGAACTCTATTGCGGGAAGAATGGGCGAAACGCATTACGGAGGCTAAATTGTTGTTAGCGATGAGTCCCGACGAGATTTTTGCCGAGGCAACCTCTGTGTATGACAACTACGTCGAAGCGCTTGAGACCGGGACATTCGAAGCCCTGCAAGCATATGCGCGAAACCTGTCCGAGAGAATTATCCCACGAGGAGTTGAAACGCACGAGGTCGTAGGAATCGTGCTGCTCCTGCGGGACGTACTTGCGCGTTCGTTATTCGCAAAATACCAGCACGATTTTACCCTTCTGAACCGAATTCTAGACGCCTATGAGCCTGCGGCAAATAGAATTGCAAACACCGTTGCAGTGAGTTTTGTTCAGGAGAGAGAGCGCACCATTCGCCAGCAGGAGGAAGCTATCCGAGAATTATCGACGCCCGTCCTTCAGGTACGAGAACGACTTCTTATCCTTCCCATTATTGGTGTTATTGACCCTCAAAGGGCCCGGCAGTTGACCGAACAACTCCTGAGAGGAATCCGAACAAACCGGGCGAAAGTCATTGTTATTGACATAACGGGGGTTGCTGCCATGGATTCGAATGTGGCAAACCACCTTGTACAAACAGTCGAAGCCTCACGCCTCCTCGGTGCCACCGTAATCGTCACCGGGTTGTCCCCAGAAATTGCTCAGACGCTCGTGTCAATCGGGGTCGACCTGAGCAAAATGAACACGGTTGGCGATCTACAGGGAGGAATTGAAGAAGCAGAAATTCTGCTTGGCTACAAGGTTCTCCCCTTGCAGGAAGCCAATCGACAGACATGAAGGAATTTGTGGAAGTTCCGATTCTAAAGCAGGGTGACTACCTCATTGCGACGATACAGGCAGCTCTCACCGACGCTGACCTTTTGCAATTACAGAATGCTCTCGCGGAAAAGGTGGGTCGATTCCGCTCCAAAGGAGTGATAATCGACGTTACTGCCATCGATGTGATGGATTCCTTCGCAGCACGCACGCTCCGCTTCCTTGCCCATATGATCCGACTTCGTGGCGCAGAGACAGTCATAGTCGGGATTCAGCCTGAGGTTGCATTTGCCATGGTGCAACTCGGTCTGACTCTCGAGGAGGTCATCACAGCTCTCGACCTTGAGGAAGGCCTCGCTCTCTTGAACCGTCGGTCCAAAGGACGCAAAAACCGTGGCCGACGAAGTTAGGATCAAAATACTATCGGAAAAGGACATCGTATTGGCGAGGGAACGAGGTCGAGCTCTCGCACAGGAATTGGGCTTTTCCTCAAGTGACCCTACGCTTATCGCCACTGCGATCTCTGAAGTGGCTAGGAATATTCTGAAGTTCGCGGGAAGGGGAGAGATTGTTTTGGTTTCGGTGCCTCAGAATCCGAAAAAGGGAATCGTCATCATGGCCCGTGATGAAGGCCCGGGCATTCCTGATATTCCTCTCGCAATGCGCGACGGATATTCGACATCAAACGGCCTTGGACTCGGCCTGCCGGGAGCACGCCGCCTCATGGATGACTTCGAGGTGGAGTCCGTGGTCGGAAAGGGAACAACAATAACTATGAAAAAATGGACCAGGTAGTCCGGAACGCACCCTTCGCCCGAAGGAGATTTGAGATCGGGGTTTCAACACTTGTTCTCCCGGGGCAAGCCGAGTCCGGAGACATGCATCTGGTGATGGAGCTACCCTCCGAAACGATATTTGTGGTTATCGATGGACTTGGACATGGACATGAAGCCGCTGTCGCCGCCGGCACGGCGATCGAGATCGCCCGCGAAAACGCAAGTGAATCCATCATAAGCCTGTTGCAGCGCTGCCACCAGGGATTGAAACAGACGCGAGGTGCGGTGATGAGCGTCGTGCGCATCAACCATGATGAAATGACTTTGCGGTGGGGAGGAGTAGGAAATGTTGAAGGAATCCTTATCAGGTCAAAGCTCGAGACCCAGCGACCCGAGTGTCTTTTGCTTCGAGCCGGCGTTCTGGGATACCAAACGCCACCGCCGACAGTTGCAGACTTGCACGTTTCACAAGGCGACACTATCTTTCTCTACACCGACGGGATTCGGAACGGGTTCGTCGAAAAACTTCCGCCGGCAGATTCCTGTCAACAGCTCGCAGAAGCAATTTGCACGAAATTTGCTAAAAAGAATGATGATGCCCTGATTCTCGTTGCGAGGTATTTATGACGCCCGTTGATGTAGGTCGCCCTGTTGATTTTACTGAACGTTATGAACTATCACTTCGGGAATTTCTCGAGAAGCAAGGGGAGAATGAACTGGCCAATGGGTATTCACTTGGCCGGACCGCTTTGCACGAAAAGGTCACCTTGCTTGACCTCCTTCGGGTCCATTTCGAAGTGCTCAACGGTTTTAGTACCCGACGATCAGACGAGCGTGAGACAAAAGCCGGAACATTTCTGCTGGAGTGTCTTTCCCCTTTTGAAATGGCGTACAGGGGATTTCAGGAAAGCGTCACCAGCCTTGAGCAAGAAATTACGGTCCGAATCAGAGCCGAAAAATCCTTGCGCGAAAGTGAGGAGTACTTTCGCGCAATTATCAATAACACTCTCGATATCATTGCGATTCTCGGTACCGATGGAACGATTTTCTTCGTGAGCCGGTCCGTTCAAACGGTTCTGGGACATGATCCAGAATGGATGATAGGAAACAATATCAGAGACTTTTTGCATGACGATGATCGTGAGATGGTGCGGGCGGCCCTTCTTCGCATAGTAGATTCTGACAACACAGAGCTGGTCGAAGCGCGTGTGAGGCATGTGAACAAGAGCTGGCGGATACTTCAGGGAGTCGGTCGAAATCTCCTCTCAACGCCGAGTGTCAACGGATTGCTAATCAACTGCCGGGACATTACCGAGCAGCGAAATCTGCAGTCCGCCTTAGACGAAGCCTCTGAGAAACGCGCCCGTGATCTCCGCGAATTTGTCGCGTCAATCCAGCGCGCCCAGGAAGAGGAGCGACAACGTATCTCGCGAGACCTGCACGACGATATTTGCCAGCGACTGAGCGCAATGCGATTTCACCTGGATGTCCTGGAGGACGACGTTTCTCATCAAAACAAGAGAGGAATAAAGCGATTGCGCAACATACGAAAACAGATTGACAGTTTGATCGGCGAGGTCCGCAGAATCTCCACAAACCTTCGCCCTGAAGCGATCGATCATTTGGGGCTGGGGTCAGCGCTGCGATCTCTATCGGATGAAACCTCTCTTGCGAATGGTTTTGCCGTAGCTCTCAAGGTCAAAGCAAACGCGTGCAGCGATCTTGACCCGCAGACCGAAATCGCGTTGTACCGTATTGTCCAGGAGGCCCTCTCGAATACCTCACGACATGGAAACGCCAGTCATGTGCACATCAGCGTAGACCGAACGGGAACCCATACCCGGCTCTTGATCCGTGATGACGGAAAAGGCTTCGATCCCGATTCGCTTCCATCGAAAGTCGGACCGGTTCGCCTTGGGATACTTGGAATGCAGGAGCGTGCCCGAATTCTGAACGGGACGTTTTCAATAATTTCCATGCCTGACCGGGGTACAACGGTGCGGGTGGAACTTCCGTTGAAGGGACGCGAACACAATGAGGCCGATTAAGATACTCCTCGCCGACGATCACTCGATAGTACGAGACGGTCTTCGCTCACTCTTCCGGAGCGATCGCCGATTTATGGTTGTCGGCGAGGCTACCGATGGAGCGGAGGCGATCGATCTTACAATCAAACTCAAGCCCGACGTCGTCATCCTCGATATATCGATGCCAGAATGCAATGGGATCGAGGCAACGAGAGAAATCAAAAATCGGGACCCGGACGTCAAAATCCTTATTCTTACGATCCACGAAAGCGAAGAATACATCTCGCAAATGATGCTCGCGGGCGCTGATGGCTATCTCCTCAAGAACGCGGAACGAAAGGATATTTTTGCTGCAATTCAAGCGGTACATGCAGGCCTCCCGTTCTTCAGCCCGGGCGTATCCCGCGTTCTCGTCGAAGGGTATAAGAAAAAAGCCCTTCTCCCTGAGCCCGGAATGCCCACGCAGAACGCGGACCTCACAAAACGGGAAACGGAGGTTCTGAAACTGATCATGGATGGGCTGACGAGCAAGGCGATTGCGCAAAAGCTCTTCCTGAGTGTAAGCACGATAAACACTCACCGTACAAATCTCATGAAGAAACTCGACGTCCACGACACCGCAAGCCTTGTTCGTTATGCAATGCAAAACCGCCTAGTCGAGTCAAACTAGACTGTTCCACTCTTCCCTGTCTTCCTTCAATACTTCATCTGACGCCGACTCGTTGTTGATTCCTTTGAGTTGATGAGAGGTAAAATCCACAATTCGCCCGATTGTTTCTGGCAACGTGACGTGTGTAGATTGTTCCCGTAAAAAACGAAACTATCCTTACAGCCCAAGGGAAGATAAACCATGGAAATGCGAACAACTGAAACGGTGCAGTTTCCATTGGTGGGGTTTTGGGATTGGGAAATAAGTCCCTGTACGTTCTCCTGGTCGGAGCAACTTCATTCCCTCCATGGAACTGATCCAACGGGCGTGGAGTCCATATTCGGGGGTTTCCTGGGTACCGTACATCCGGATGACCGGCCGGTTGTTGCCGCAATATTCTCTCACTCACGCAGAACCAGATCAGGATTCACCACAACCTACAAGATCAAAGGAAATGGCGAATGCATACAGGAATTCAAACTCAGAGAGATTGTGATAAAAGATAAAGCCGGCGAAGTCGTGCGAATGTTCGGTAGTGCGAAGCGAAAAAAGAAAACCTGGATGAGGTTGCACCCTTTCCCGAACGACAATACTGCAAATCACCATCCATACCATCGATAGGAGACTGTAATGTCATTGTTTATCGATCCATATAATCCCAACCTCAAAATGATGATCAAAACCCTTCATCCGACTCCGGGTTACTGCTTTATCGTGGATATTGTAGGTTCGACTCAAATGAAAGATGGAAAAGTCGGAGAGTGGGTGGAGTCGTTCCGACGCACGTTTGCCGCAATCAGAAAAGAAAGTTCGTTGGAATTTTCCGTTATGAAGAGCCTGGGCGATGCTCTTCTACTATTCCTGCCAAGTACCACGACTGGTTTGATAAAACCATTGGACCTTGTAGTGCGCTTAACTGAGATCATCCGGGCAGGAGGTTCCGTGAAAGTTAGAGTGGGAGCTGCTTTCTGCATGGATTCTTTTGATATAACATTCATACCCGACACCCCCGATGTGTACGGGAAAGATATCGACTTGACTGCCCGGCTCGTGGAGTTGGCAGATGAAGGAGAAATCGTGATGAATAATTCATTCGCGCAGAGTGCCCTCCGGGCGCTCGCAAGAACGTCGTCGGAGGAATTTGCATGGATCAAAAATCAGATGGTCGGTCCGGTTGCAAAGAAGCTGAAAGGATTTCACCAGGCGGTAAAAGTCTACCGGCTCAGAATCCCTGCAGGCGGTAAGGAAATTCATTCAATGATCAATGACTCATACCGGTTCAAAACTGAAAGGAGGGTTGCCATTGTCGAACCGGCATGAGTCGCCAATTTGTGATTTATGACTCGGTAATTCCCTGATGAGGGACACCGACATTCACAATTCATCACATTCACCACACAATCCTGTCAGGAGAGAAAAGGATATGGACAACCATCGAATTGAGGCAATCAGTTCGTTCTCTGCGCACCTTGCGCATGAATTCGGCAATATTTTTGCCGCGCTGGAAGGCTATACCGATCTATGTGAGAAGAGGCATCAAGAATTAAACGAGTGCATCGCTGCAATTTCCCGCATGGTCAAAAAAGGATGCGTCCTCACAAAAAAGTTATCCCTGCTTGCCGGCGGGGTTCCCCTCAAAATGGAGTATGTCAACACAACGGCAGCAATTGACCGCATAAAACAGACTCTTCTCTTAACACTCCCGAAAGGTACCAAGGTGTTGACGCTCCCAGACCAGAATACACCATATATACTCGCTGAAGAGGAACTCCTGACGATGGGTCTGTTGGGAATTTGCAGAATGACGGATCGGGTGGCAAAGGATGGCTGCACCGTTGTAATTACGACGAAACTCGAATCCACCAATGAGTCGAGCGAACATGGGAGCAACTCTCGTCCAGACTCCGTGATCATCTCAATATCGATGTCCGAACCCGAACGGCTTCACCTCTTTCATCCCTCGGTGACGAGAACGGCAATGCGTGGTGGCGGAGATTGGGAAGATGGATTTGAGCTGGCGGTTGCGGCTGCCATTGTTCATCGTTATCAAGGAAGCATCAATGTCAAGAGTATTCCTGGTGGAACCGGGGTTTATCTCCGGATCCCTTCCGCAGGCGACTTGAAGAAAAGCAGAGAGAAAATGAAGAGCGGAGTCGCAAAATCAATCTTGGTTGTCGAGGATCATAAATCGTATCGAGATGTTCTCTCTTCCATTCTTGAATCGGACGATTACCAGGTGCTCATCGCTTCCAACGGCGTGGAGGGTCTGGAATCCTACTCAAGAAATCGCAAACATATTGATCTCATAGTCTCCGATATCGACATGCCAGAGATGAACGGCCGCGAGATGCTTGGTGCCCTACGCGAGTTTGATCCCAATGTGAACATAATGTTCCTGACAGGTCTTGACAAACGCCACCCGGACGTAGCTTCATTGCTAAAACACCAATATACAGTTCTTCCAAAGTCAACCGGGTCTGAAGAGATCCTGCGAACGATTCAGAAGATGTTCTCCAGAAAGCATGAAGACCCTGGTCTTGTGGCCGCATACGGATAAGGCCAAAATCGGAGCAAGTTAAGGGGAGTTTGTTATGCAGTGTAACGAGTCTCAACCAAGGAATGCAACCCGGGACGTTGAACCAGGTGAGCATACCTTCGTGTTCTCAGCGTGGGAGTATCAGCTCTCGAGTGGCTTATATTTCTACCGGATGGTTGCAGGCAGCTACACAGAAACGAAGAAGTTTGTTGTGCAGAGGTAAACCTCCTGGACCTCAACATGTTGGTACCAAGAATAACTTTGTTACTGTTGAATTGGCGACCGGTCTCATCCTTGCAAATGACGTCCGCTCGGCGCTTGAAACAACGGGACTCGATCCGCAAGTAGCCGCTCTTCGTTATTGTGTAAGCCCGCATGATGTCCTTGAATAGCAAACTGGTGCGGAATGCACTCCTTACCAAGCATGCTCGCAACGTATGACCCAATACCAGCGTGCGGGGTTCGCGGTTTGCCCTTCTCCAAATACTCCTGAAATCCATCCTGGAATTTTCCAGCGTCATGCAATAACCCAGCAAGATAGAAGCACTCTCGCCAAGACTCTGCTGGCGCAAAAGCCTTTGTTCGCTGAGCTGTTTGGACAAGGTGGTCTCTCAGCTCGTGCTTTGTTCCCAGAGAATTCTCCGAGTGTGCGAAGTACGTCATATCATCCGGTCTCTTTGCAATGATGTCGGATTCACTGTCATTCACGTGTTGGGTCGCGTCGAAAATTCGCTATGATTTTTTTTCATGCGTCCCTAATCGTGCTTATTCAAACCTCACCGTCACCCCGCGAATCATCTCCGATTTTTCTTCCGGCGTCATCTTGTCTAACTCACGCGAACGAGGAGCGATATGCGCGTTCCATCCCTCACGGAGTATCGTCAGAATGCGCTCCGCTTCTTCCTTCGTTTGGAACACGTCGTAACCTTTCAACCGAAAGTAGCGTTCACGGTGAATGTTGAAGAAGTGATACATGTCGTCGAAATCCGGCGTTGGCGCTTTCGGCTCGCCGTACACGTTGGTGCATTCTTCGAGCGCTTCCTTCGCGAGTGTGTTTTTCGGGTCGAGGGAGAGAGCGACGCGCAATTCTTCGAGCGCTTCATCACGGTGATGCTGTTCCCACAACATTTCGCCGAGCGATTGATGCAAAGCCGAGCGATCTTCCTTTGGCGCTTTCGCCGCGCACGTGATTGCCCGCCGGTACGCGTCTTCTGCGTGTATCCAGTCTTCAAGATAACTCTGCGCTTGACCAAACATCGAAAGGCATTTCCAATTCTTCGGGAAGCGAGTCACCGCACGCTCGGCAATCTTCAGCGCCTTATCGAACTTCTCCATCCGGAGCAATGCGATAACATGAAGAACTGGATAGTCGGGATTGTCCGGCTCAGCGCTTGAGGCTTTTCGCGCGGCATCAGCGGCTTCGCTTAACTTGTTGGCGTCAATCAACTCGGCTATCGAATCAATCATGCAATGCTATCATGTCTGCGAAAGGGGGCGAGTATCTTGGGTTTCCGCTGGCTTGTAGAACGCTTCTCTTCAGTGGCAGTGTCTCACATTTGAGTGGACTTGGTCATGGCATCTCTTTGGGTAGCTGCCACGAAAGAAATCGGCTTCAAAAGAACGGAGCCTGGCCCTTAGGATGCGCTCTGGTACAACCGGGGAATAATCGTCTCAGAGCTTTGGAGACCATCGGATTGTATTTAACAAAATGCTTGAAGCAATACCGCAAACACGGTATTCTTGGACCATGGGATGACGCTCGGATACTGAGAACTGTCTCCGGTAGAACTATTATCGCTGCCGCGCGGTTTTTTTCTTACGCCGGGCATGCCGGTGCTTTTTCGCTCTTAGAACCACAGCTGCGCGTGTGCGACCAAGCACTTTACTCGTGGCCAGCGAACCTAACCGATAATAGTTCTCGGCAAGGAATCTATCCTCCTCAGCAGTCCAGCGGGGAGGTGGTTTTGAACCAAGATTCATGATTTTTGCCCGGTAGAAGACACTACCGATACTTCTTGCCAGGCGGCGGGCAATCCCTTTTTTTGTCTTCTTCCGGTACCATTTCTTGAGATATCGCTCCTCCTCGGGGTTCCACCTGAAACGGTGCAAACCCAACCGTCTCATTTGGTACTTCACCTCTTGGACAGTGTGACCGAGCGAAACAGCAATTTGCGATCGCTGGTGCGTCCGCAGACTGCGAAGCTTTCGGAGTTCCGCTGAAGTCCATGATCGACGTGGCTTGGAGACGCCCAGTTTCGCGGCACGCATCACTACAGCGCGGTATCCCCTGCCAAGTTCCCTGGCGATTTGCCGAACATGTCTTTTTCCATACCAGTTGCGAATATGAGTTTCTTCTTCGGGCGTCCATACGAACGCTTCGCCGGCCATCTTTCTCTTTGGATTCGGTTTGATGATGTTCTCCCGTTGCTTTGATTTCATTGAACACCTATTAACAATACACAAACATGTGTCGTTGCTCCCTCCTCTGGATCAAACTGAACTTCAACTCGGCGTCCTCCTGGTTGTCTTTCCACATTCGCCTCGGCAGTTTCTCTAGTATTGATTCCCTCTAGAGACTTTTCGTGGGCAACAAGATCAGCACGCATCCGTGGAACCGCTTCGACAGGAAGAGAACTTGCAAGTCTGAACACGATATGGAATGCTGAGTCTGGAGGCTGGTAGTGCGGCAGATGGCGACGGTAATATGTTTTCGATTGAGCCACATTGTACGAAGTTTCCCGTTACTCCACCTTCGCCGGATCGACATACATTGTCGAAACCTTCACGTTCACGTAGAACTGATCCTCTGCAACACGAAACTCTTCCGGGTTCAGATAGTCGAAGCGGGTGGTTTGCACAGAATCTGTGGGATATATGAATGAGTACTCTCCCCTTCCGCCCGTTACCTTGATCGGCATGCGGAATCCCTTCTCTTCCCACTTGTAACTCATCCTCACCGCCGGACCTTTCTTTCGGATGAACACATTCAGTGTAGGGACGACTGTGGTTTTGAAATACTGATTGAAGAAGTACCCGTAGTCCTTCCCCGTCTTCCTGTTGATGTATGCAAAGATGTCGTCGGAGTCGATGTTCTTGTACGCGAATGTCTCGGCGATCCCCTTCACAATCTCCCACCAGAGTTTGTCGTTGTCGATCACGTGGCGGAGCGTATTCAAAATAAGCTGGCCCTTGATGTACATGTCCTTCGAACCGTTGTTATCGACGCCGTATGTCCCGATAATCGGACGGTCGTTTACGACCCCCGGCTTCTTGCCGTTTACATACTCCATTGCCTTCCTATAGCCATACAAGTCCTCCACATAAACAGCTTCCGCGTAAGCGCCAAACCCTTCATGAATCCAGGAGTCGGCAATATCATTGGAGGTGACACTGTTTCCCCACCATTCATGCGCGCTTTCATGAATGATGATGAAATCAAAAGTCAATCCGATGTCGGCGGCTGAGGTTCCCCGATAGCCCTGGAGATAGTCATTCCCATACGCAACCGCGCTCTGATGCTCCATGCCGAGGTACGGCGTTTCGACAAGTTTATATCCATCCCGATAAAACGGATATTTCCCAAAACGCTTTTCGAATATCTTCATCATCGACGGCACCTGACTGAACTGCGCTTTTGCTTTCTCGAGGTTATACGGAAGAACGTAATAGTCCAGCGTGAGCGTATCGCCGGTTGCATTCACATACTCATCGTTAAAATATGAGTACTTGGCGATGTTTAATGTGACGTTGTAGTTGTTGATGGGATAGCTGATGAACCACGCGTACCTCGTCCACCCGTTACCATAATCCTGCACGTCGCGGAGTCGACCGTTGGAAACGTCGATCAGGTTTGAGGGAACCGTAATGCTCATGAGCATGCTGTCCGGTTCATCGGACTGATGATCTTTGTTGGGCCACCAGGAGCTTGCGCCCAGGCCCTGGCAACTGACGCCAATCCAGAGTTCACCATGGCGATCCCGCTCCCACGTAAAGCCACCATCCCACGGCGGACGCTTTGCTACCTGCGGAGTTCCTGCATAAAACACCGTGACA
Source organism: Bacteroidota bacterium (assembly GCA_036397975.1). Lineage (GTDB taxonomy): Bacteria > Bacteroidota > Ignavibacteria > UBA10030 > UBA6906 > SZUA-287. The sequence continues at coordinate 2,370 of DASWHW010000007.1, read as the reverse complement.
GTATGTTTTGACCCTTTCCTTATTTTTTCTGAAAGTCGAACGAACATCGCCTTTCCATCCCGCTCGAATGACGCATGCTTCTTCCCGTCGAGAATAATGCTATCGACGTGATAGTTCTCGAAGAGATCGATCTGCATGACGTCAAAATCATTTACGGCCGAAAATGTTATGCCGTTCGAACCGGCGATTGACCGTGAGACAGTATCGAGCCGTAGGTCCAGGTTATAGTAGAGCACATCGTAGCACGCCCGCTCGGAACTGAGGAAACCGCGCAATGAATCGGCATGTGTGAATTGCGCCTTGGCCGCAGGGGAAACGGTGAGACAACAGATCAGCAAGGAAATTAGGCTGCGCATAGGGAATCTCCAGTTGGTGAAAATGAGGAAAGAGTGGTGCCTTCAGGATTCGAGAAGCTCATCGCTCATTTGCGACATTCCAATAATACTGATACGTTATACGTATATTTTTCCACACTGTAAAGCAATCCGAAAGGCGCCATCATGAAGTCCGAATGGAAGGGCGTTTTCCCCGCCCTCACTACCAAGTTCAAAAAAGACTATTCGCTCGATCTCCCGGCAATTGAAAAACACATTCACTTCATGCTCGATGCGGAAGTGGATGGACTTATCGTTCTTGGCTCCCTCGGTGAAAACGGAACGCTCTCGCCATCGGAAAAGCACGAAGTGCTTTCACTGGCTGTAAAGGTGAGCGATGGTCGGGTCCCCGTTCTCTCCTGCGTTGCAGAGACGACTACCAAAGGTGCGTGTGAGTTTGTGAAGAAGGCAACAGACAATGGGGCCGACGGATTCATGGTACTCCCCGGCATGCAGTACGTTTCGGATCCGAGAGAAACCATTCAACACCTCCGGACGGTCGCAGCAGCATCCGAAAAGCCGATCATGATCTACAATAATCCGGTTGCCTATCGGGTGGACATAACACCGGCAATGTTCGCCGAACTTGCGGACGAACCGAAGTTCATCGCCCTCAAAGAATCCTCCGATGACGTTCGTCGCATCACCGATATACGGAACCTGGTCGGCGATAGGTATAATATCTTCTGCGGTGTTGATGATCTTGCATTCGAGAGCTTTTTGGTCGGCGCGGTTGGCTGGGTTGCGGGACTCGTCTGCGCATTCCCAAAGGAGACAGTGGCCCTCTACGAGCTTACAATGGGCGGACATATCGACGGCGCACGGGCGATACAACAGTGGTTTATGCCGCTGCTTCACTTAGATGTCTCGACGAAGTTTGTCCATAACATAAAGCTCGTCGAGCAACTGGTCGGCGTCGGATCGGAAAGAATGCGACCACCCCGTTTGCCCCTGGTCGGAGACGAACGAAAACGAATCGAGCGAATCGTGGCTGCAGCTCTCAAGACCCGGCCTGTAATAGAGGAAGTACAAGCATGAAGACACGATCGAATCTTATCGGCGGCGAATGGTTGAACGGAACGAAGGGAAAGGAAAATATCAATCCTTCCGACACTTTCGACATTGTCGGGGTATATGCTCACGCGGATGCGACTCAGTTGAACCAAGCAGTCGCAGCAGCAACCAATGCAAAATCCCGTTGGGCGGAAAGCTCTCCACAGGAGCGCTTCAACGTTCTGGATTTTGTTGGTTCGGAAATTATTAAACGGAAAGAAGAACTCGGACGACTTCTCGCACGAGAAGAGGGAAAGACTCTTCCGGAAGGAATAGGAGAGGTCAATCGCGCCGGACAGATCTTCAAGTACTTTGCAGGCGAAGCCTTACGAATGAGCGGGGAACATATTCGGTCCGTCCGTCCGGGAGTCGACATCAACATTCTTCGTCAGCCGGTTGGGGTCGTTGGCATTTTGACGCCGTGGAATTTCCCGATTGCGATTCCGGCCTGGAAAGTCGCACCAGCACTGGCTTACGGAAACACGGTCGTCATCAAACCTGCCGACCTTGCGCCCGGATGCTCATGGGCGCTTGCCGAGATTATCTCACGGTCCGGACTTCCTGCGGGGGTCTTCAACCTCGTCATGGGCGCAGGACGTGAAATCGGCACCGCGATGGTAAACCATAAGGATGTCAACGCCATCAGCTTTACCGGCTCGGTGGAGGTTGGGAGAACAATCGCACAGAGCTGTGTCAGCACGATGAAGAAATTCCAGCTTGAAATGGGGGGAAAGAATCCGCTGGTTGTGCTTGACGATGCCGACCTGAACACTGCCGTGAACGCGGCAATCAACGGTGCGTTTTTCTCTACAGGACAGCGATGCACCGCTTCAAGCCGGCTCATCGTCACCAAAGAAATTCACGATCCGTTCATTACGGCAATGGTAGACCGGATGAAGTCGTTGAAAGTGGATGATGCACTTGCGGAAGGAACGGATATCGG
>DASWHW010000006.1:0-20918 GCA_036397975.1 Bacteroidota bacterium | reverse complement strand
GGTCAAACCGCCGTCGGTTGATACGTAGAAAGTATACCTTCCCGCTCCGTTTGAGCCAGAATGTGTAACCACATAGACCGCTCCTCCGGAGACATTATTTCCACCCAGCACATTCGGACCTACTGCGACCATCATGCCGGGAAGCACCTGCGTACCAAACGATGCAGTGTTTTGCCATGTCACCCCCCGATCTGTGCTTCTGTTGAAATTCCCATTGCCGCCGCCGGCCGTCATCGTGGTATAGACGTAATTGGCGTATGGGCCCATTGTTTGGTCTGCAGCAATCCAATTCTTGTCAACACCGGCGACTGACGTAACTCCTGCGCTAGCAGTCCAGTTGGCGCCGTTGTTCGTAGAAACGAGAACCTTGCATCCGAGGACGCTGGGAGAACCATACATGTTTTCGTAATACAGGTTGCCGAGACTGTCGTATGCAATAACGGGGTCGCCCCGCATCGGGAAACCAAAGACCGGGCTGGTCGATGTCCAATCATGTCCATTCTCTGAACGATGTGCGGCATTCGTGTTGTATGCGTTGAAATACCAAAGAGGGTTCAAAGGATTGACAGCCATGTGGGGCTCTGCACCGTCGACCCCAAGATCAAAGTTGTCAAAGCCGTCATCCGTCGTTATAACCGTTGCGCTTGGGAATGTAAGAATCTGCCCTTGTTGTGGTCGAAGAACCGGCGTGTCATAAAGCGGGTTGTCTTGCGCCTGTGTAGGAGTGATGATGAAACTGAACACTGCCAAGATCAAGAAGGCTGCACTAACCCTTAGAAACAGTTGTACCATCGCACGATTTTCTATTTTGTTTTAGGGGAACAAGAAGGAGATATGCGCCTCAAGAAAAGGCAAACATAGTACTATGTGTATAGGGAAATCAGGGTAGAATTGCAACGGAGCACAGGTTCAACTTCCAATCTCCTGTTCCAGCTTCTTCATCACCTCAACCAGCGGCAGTCCGGTCTGTTCAGCAATCCGCTTGCATTCTTCAAACTCGGCGGTAACGATCTCTCTTCCATTGCGGACGACTGATTTCGCCTTCACCGGTCCGAACGATGTGTGTACTTCCAACTCCACACGAGGAAGTTTCCTCCGTCCGATGTGGTGGATACGAACGCCAATAGTGGAAGTCTGGCCATGGATAAGCTCGACGAGTGTGTCGAGTCTGGATTTCTCTGCCATCACGGAAAGCAGCATACCCGGACGTCCCTTTTTCATGATGATGGGAATGAGATAGGCGTCGTGCGCGCCTGCCGCAAGTAGTTTCTCGATAATATATGGGTACACCTGGGGGTTCATATCGTCGATGTTGGATTCGATGACCACGAGTTGGTCATGGTCATACTCAGGCGACATCTCACCGATGACCACACGGAGCAGATTTGGAAGCTCCGCGAACTCCTTCGTTCCGGCGCCGTATCCGATCGCTTCAAAAGTGATCACTTCATCATCCAACACTCCCGAGGAAAGAGCTTTGATGATGCCTGCACCTGTCGGCGTTGTTAATTCACTTGCGACGGACGTAAGAACGGTCGGGTATCCTCTTAGAATCTCCAGTGTTGCAGGAGTTGGGGCTGGCAACCTGCCATGCTGGGTGTTCACAAATCCACCGCTTCCGAGCTTTACCGGAGAAGAATAGACTCGCTCTATTCCCATCTTGTCGAGACAAATGGCAGTTCCAACAATATCGACAATCGAATCGAGCGCACCCACTTCGTGGAAATGCACCTTTTCTAAAGGTGTGTTATGAATTTTCGCTTCGGCCTTCGCGATCTCAAGAAAAATCGCTTTTGACCGTTCTTTCACCGGTGCGGAAAGAGTGCTCTCGTCGATAATGGCATTGATATCCTTGAAGTGCCGGTGATACTGAGGTTCTTCGTTGATGACGACTTCAATGTGAACAGCATCGATTGCGTTGCGCTGAACGTGCTGGGCGACGAGTTCAAAGCCGCCCACGGAGAGCTTCGCAAGTTCTGCGATCAGTTCATCAATGGAAACGCCGGCACTCACAAATGCTGCCATCGTCATGTCGCCGGCAATACCGGCAATGGTATCGAGGTAGGCAATCTTCATTTTTCGTTCAGATATTTTTCGAGTGTCGATACGAATCGTTGTGTTGCACCGAGATGGCTTTTTACAAATACGGACGCATTCCTCCCGGCACTTTCTCTTGCGCTGTTATCCGTGAGGAGATTTTGAAGAGCTTTGTACATTTCCCGTTCGTCCGAGACGACGAATCCGCCCCCCGCATCGAGAAGCTGAAGCGGCTCCTGAGAATTACGATGACGCGGGCCAAAGAGGACGGGAATTCCAAAAACTGCCGCCTCGAGAATATTGTGAATTCCCTGTTTGAAACTTCCCCCAATAAATGCTGCGTGGGCGTACGTGTAGAGCGGGAGAAGAATTCCTACTCTGTCAACGATCAATATCTTTTCGTTCGTGTAATTGTCGATTCGTGAATATCGGATGCACGAGGTGCTTTCTCCCAGTCGTGCCTCCAGGCCGGCCAGGTATTCTTCCGACGGCTCGTGTGGCACGAGAATCATCAACAGGTTGTCGATGGTGCGACTGAGTTTCCTGAATGCCGGAATGATCACGGCTTCATCTTCCGGCCAGCTGCTTCCAACGACAAAAACTTTCTTCCCTTCCTTGACACGGGGCGCGAGCAATGTATCACGCCGTGCCTCCTCGCAGCGCGTCCATACCTGATCGTGCCGCGTGTCCCCGGAGGCGATGATATGGGGCTGCTTCAGCTTGAAGGACTCGAACGCCTGGACGTCGCTCAAGGAGACCGCCAGTATTTCGCTGAACGCATTGTACACATGCCTGTGAAAGGTCTTCACTATCGGCAGTCGCCGCACCGTCTGACGATGCATTGTCGCATTGGCAATCAGCAGAGGAATTCCGCGGCAGTTTGCTTCCCAGGTGTGATTCGGCCAAACATCGTACCGTATCATCACTGCCGCGTCAGGCTGAACAATGTCCAGGAATCTGCTTGCGTTAGCCTGCGTATCAAACGGCAAGTATGAAATCACGTTGGCCAGCGGGTACTTCAGCGAATGTTCATATCCCGAAGGAGAGAAGAAGGTGACGATAATCTGGACTTCGGGATGACGCTTCTTCAGCTCGACAATGATCGGCTTCGCCTGTTCGAATTCTCCCATCGAGGAGGAATGGAACCAGACGCGCTTTCCTTTTGGCAGTCTGCGCATGCGTTCCTCCAGGGTAGCGAACAATCCAACTCGCCCCCGGATACCCCGGCGCACTTTTTCATTTACCACCCCCAGCAGGTGCAGGACGATCCAGAGTGGCGGAATGATAAGAGTGCTGTAGAAAAATTGCCAGAAGGAACGCATGGAGTTTATTACCGCTGCAGCTTCACGATTTGCGACGATCGATATGGTCCTGCTTGCGCAGTAATATAATAGAACCCGACTTCGCACCGGGCGCCCGCGTCGTTCTTCCCATCCCAGGTGAATCCATGATAGCCGGCGAAAGTCATCTCTCCATACAGATGTCGTACGATGACTCCGGTCGCCGTTTGGATGTTCACCAATAACGTCTCCCGTTCCGGCAGAGCAACCGTTAAGCTCGTTGAGTTTACAAACGGGCTCGGTGAGGGTTCGGTGAGCCAGAAAGAGGCCGGAGGATTCATTTGGTTGTCGCCAGGTTGTGTCGGCGCTGTTATCACCTGTTGCTGATTCGTGGTGCATCCGCTTCCACACAACGCAACAATACAAATCAAGCCGAAGATCGTTTTCATATAAGCAGTGTTACCCTTATTGCTGCAAGAAGTCCCCCGAGATTTCCCAACCCGCCTTCCTCCACTCCTCCCAACGTGTTTAGATCGTACAATAAAACACCGCCAAGAAGGAGACTGCGTTGCAGCGCGTACTCGACTCCGGCGTGGAGATGAATCCCGTACCCCAGCGATGTGTTTGAATCCTCCAACGATTGAGTAATGACATTGCCGTTCACATCTCTTTCAGTGAACGTTGCTGCCACCTTGCCGATAACGATCCCGACACCGCCCCCGATAAAGGGTTGAAACGGGGAAATGTTCAATGTCCTTTTCGGAATAAGATAGCGCATTCCAATAAGAAGTGATGTGGTCGAAAGGGATGTTGTCTTGTCAGCGGTCAATCTGCTCCCCTTGATGTTGAATTCGCCTGTTATGTCGATAGTCGGGGAATAGGGGTATTCAATGCCAATGTTCAACGTGAGAGGGACTCGTGCACTGCCAAGGAGAAAGCCCTGACTGTAGTTCGTTCGAAGAATCTCATCGGTCGGAATGAAGTATCCACTTTGCACGTAAAGCCCGAGAGTCGGTGGCCGTACTGACTGCGTGCGCGCCGCGTTTGCAGGGGCGATGAGGAACAAGATGATCAGGGCTGGTCGTAGAAATCGTTTCATCGTTCGTTAGTGCTCATGTTCAACTTCAAGTAACTGGGATGCTGCTTCAATGACCTGTGTGGATTGGATATCCTGCATGCAGCGAAAGTGACCCTTCGGGCACGCTGCGCGACCAATGTGTGAACAAGGCCTGCATTCGACATTCATATTCTCGACAACTGTGTTGCGCGTTCCGAAGGGGAAAAACCCAAGCTCGCGCACCGTTGAGCCGAAGATTGCCACCACCGGACGTTTTCGTGCTGCTGCCAAATGCATCAGGCCGGAGTCATTGGAGATGACCACGCGACAGAAATCCATCGCTGCCGCAGTTTCGAGCAGAGAGATTTTCCCGGCCATATTATAGACAGACACTGAGCTTTCCTGTTTGCGAATAAGTTCTTCTATAGCTGAGCACCGATCGATTTCATCTCCGGATCCAAACAGAATGATATTGCAGGATGCCCTTCGGGCAAGTTCCACCGCGGTTTCGGCAAATCTCCCTTGAAGCCAGATTTTCGTTGCATGGCGGGCAGAGGGGCAGAGACCAATAAACGGGGAAGCTTTCGAGTCCGGCAATAACTCCTCGACTTTTTTTCTTGCGTCTTCGGGGACATGCACTTCCAGTCCCTGTCCATCATCTTGAACTCCATAGGAGGCGACCGTCTCGAGGTATCGCAGCGCGATGGATGTGGACCCGTCGAGAGAGCTGTAGAAATTTTGTTTTGTACGAACAAGAAGGAAACGCGCCAATTTCCGCTTGTTGATTCGAACAACATTGTTATTCCCGAGGCAAAGAATTCTGCTCCTGAGACTATCGTGAATATCTATGATGAGATCGTAGCGGGAGGCAAGAATGGTACGGCGAAGCCGGAGCAACTCACCTTGTCCTGCACCGGGAGGGAATTCCACGACGTGGTTCAGGTGGGGATTATGGCGTACAAGATCGGCGTACTCTGACTTCACAACGAAATCGATTGTGCTTTCAGGGAACCGATTGCGGAGGACTCTGCACAGCAGGGAAGACAGGAGAACATCACCAACGGAACTAAACCGGATGATGAGTGTTTTATGTATGGCATTCTGTCCTTCGTCGTTCATGACGGTTGTGGCACATAGTACCGAAAATCACCGGCATTTGCAACGCGCGTTGTGGCAGCCGGAAGACGCGAAATTGATTTTCAAACTGAATCACGGTACATTAAAAAAGATTTGAAAGGGGATTTTCGATGCAACGACCCACCACACTTGGCGAGCTCAAGAAGAGCGGATACACAGTCCGTCCGGTGAAAGAAGAGCTCCGCGCGAACCTCATCAAGAAGATTCAGAACAAGGAACAGCTCTTCCCCAGCATCATCGGCTACGATGAAACGGTGATACCGGCTCTTGTGAACGCCATCCTGGCGCGTCACGATATTATTCTTCTCGGCCTCCGCGGTCAGGCAAAATCGCGCATCGTCCGCCACCTGCCGTCGTTGCTGGATGAATATATTCCGGTGATTAAGGGAAGCGAAATCAATGATAACCCTTTTCACCCCGTCAGCAAACATGCCATCGACATGGTGGAAAAGTGTGGCGATGCAACGGCGATCGAATGGCTGCATCGCGATCAGCGGTACGGTGAAAAACTCGCCACTCCTGACGTTACCATTGCGGACCTAATCGGCGACATCGATCCGATCAAAGCGGCGTCGCAGCGCTTGCACTATGCACATGAAGGGGCAATTCACTTCGGCATTATTCCGCGTTCTAATCGCGGTATCTTTGCGATCAACGAGCTTCCCGACCTGCAACCACGAATTCAGGTTGGGCTGTTCAATATCCTCGAAGAAAAGGATCTGCAGATCCGCGGATTCAACATCCGCATTCCTATGGACATTATGGTCGTCTTCACAGCCAATCCTGAAGACTACACAAACCGGGGTAACATAATCACACCCCTAAAAGACAGAATCGATTCTCAGATTCTGACCCACTATCCCCGTTCGCTGGAGGAGAGTATTCGCATCACGGAACAGGAAGCAGATCTGCACCGCGATGGAAGGACGTTGCGTGTGCCACGCTTCTTCAAGGAAATCATCGAGCAGGTTGCTTTCGAAGCGCGCAAGAGTGAGTTCGTCGATCAGAAGTCGGGCGTCAGCGCCCGCCTCACGATTTCCGCGATGGAGAATCTCGTCAGCAATGCGGAACGGCGCGCGATTCTGTTGAATGAGGATGTCGTAGTGCCGCGCATATGCGATCTTCCGCATGTTCTGCCGGGGATGACGGGGAAGGTGGAACTTGTGTTCGAGGGAGAACAAGAGGGTTCCCTGAAAGTCGGGCGCGCGTTGGTCGGGAAGGCAGTTCGCGAGATCTTCAAGAAATATTTTCCCGATCCTCTCTCGAAACGCGCACGTCCCGCCGTTCAGGAAGGCCAGCGCCAGCCACAAGATGACCCGGAGTACGGGCAAATCGTCCAGTGGTTTGAGTCGGGCAATACCATCGAGGTCTCGGATGAGATGAGTTGCGACGAGTATTATTCTGAGCTGGACAAAGTGAAAGGCCTCCGTTCTTTCACCAAGCGCCATGTCCAAGACGCCGAAGATCGACATGAACAGGCTGCATTGATGGAGTTCATTCTCGACGGGCTGCATCAAAACTCCAAAATCGCAAAAGACGAAGTTGACCACAAAACCTCCTACAAGGATATGGTCGGTAGTATCTTCTCCGGTCGCGGACGGGGGTTCGAAGAGGACTAACGATGCGCTTCCGCTATGGACAATGGACGAATGATTCACAGACGGACGAGCAACGGCTCGAACAGATAGTCCAGTTGTTCAGCTATCTCGTCGTGCAGGCGAGCGGCGATGTTGATGAGGCGTTGGATTGGCTGCGCCAGATAGGGGAAGAGTATGGCCTGTTCGATGATGGCATGACGATGGATGATCTCATTGACAAACTTCGCGAGATGGGGATCATCGAAGAAATTGATGAGGTGCCGCGTCTTACCACCAAAGGTATCCAGCGAATCCGGCAGGATGCGCTGAAGGAGATTTTCACCTCGCTGAAAAAAGCGCCCGATGGTGCTCACGAAACACCGAACACGGGAACGGGTGTTGACCGGCTCAGCGAGACGCGGAAGTTTAATTTTGGCGATCAGCCCACCAACATCGACCTTACCTCAACACTGTCCAACGCATTCCGGCGCGACGGTATCGATGACTTCTCGCTCCGCGAGGAGGACCTGGAGGTATACGAAACGGAACACCAAACTACCTGCGCAACAGTCCTCATGGTGGATATCAGTCACAGCATGATTCTGTACGGTGAAGACCGGATCACGCCTGCGAAGCAGGTAGCATTGGCGCTGTCGGAACTGATCATCACGCGCTACCCAAAGGATTACCTGGGTCTCGTGGTGTTCGGCGACGATGCTCAACTGGTAAGCATCAATGAACTGCCGTTTCTCAATGTCGGGCCGTATCATACCAACACGAGGGCGGGACTGCAGCTCGCGCGAAATTTGTTGCGGAAAAAAGGGACGTCGAACAAACAGATATTCATGGTGACGGACGGGAAGCCATCGGCCATGTTCGACGGAAATGGACGGCTGTACAAAAACTCATTCGGCCTTGATCCGAAAATCGTGAACAAAACTCTTGATGAAGCCGTGGCATGCCGGCGCGAGCATATCCCGATTACTACGTTTATGGTCGCGCGCGATCCATATTTAATCAATTTTGTCGAAGAGCTGACCAGAGCCAACAACGGAAGGGCGTATTATTCGTCCCTTTCCAATCTCGGCGAATTTGTTTTCGTCGACTACATCCGGAATCGGAAGAAAAAATTTTCCAGCCGGTAGTTTCTCACCATCTTTCGGAGTGAAATCCATGAAGACACTTCTTCGTTGTGTTGCAACGATACTTTTTGCCTCGTTTTCTACTAAGTCAGCGCCGGTCGAGGATATTTTTTCCATTGCGCCGGAGAAACCCCAGGTGGGCCAGAAGATCACCGTCACCTATAACTCCTCCAGTGAATTAGCAATCCTCAGGTCTGCATCAGAAATTACCGCGAACGTTCTAATCGTTCCAGCGCGGACACTGATAGAAGTCCCGATGAAACGGGCAAGCGGAGGGTGGACGGGGACGTTCACGCTGACTGATACAAACGCGACGCTACTTGCATTCAAGTTTGTCAGTAGAGGGAAAACCGACAATAACGGCGATAACGTGTGGGAAGTAATGGTGTATAATCAACAAGGAGAACCCGTCCGCAATGCGCTCGCGTCGCGTGCCTCAATGCTCTACTATGCCGGCATGCGAGGGTTTGATCATCTCAAGGACATTGCTGGAGCGATGGATGAAATCGCAAAGGAGATGTCGCTCTATCCCGATAACTGGGAAGCTGAATTGCAACTCCTGGGCTTTCAGCTTCGGAAAAAACCCTCCGGTGAACAATTGGCGGCGATCGGGAAATCGCTTGACCGTCTCGAAACACTCCATAAAGACAACGAAGAGATCTGTGTCCGACTGGCGGATCTCAATGCTCAGGCAGGACGGGATGAACAATCGGATGCACTCCGCGCTGAGTGGAGCGAAAAAAATCCCACCGGCCCGATGGCGATGAGCGTTCGTCTTAAGGAATTGGGTGATGAGATCGACAACGCCCAACGAATTGTGCTTACAAATTCCATCATCAAGGATTTTCCGGAGACCCGGGATAATCTGGAACGGCAAATCGTTCTCATCGCTCTTCGAATGAATGAATACGACAAAACGATTGCCGCGCTTGCAGCAATGAAGAATCAGGACGGCAATCTCTACAATCGCGTAGCCTGGGCACTCATTGCAAAAGGTGAACAGATAGAGCAGGGAGTGACCCTTGCGGCAAAGGGTGTGGAACTGCTCCGCAAACCCGATCCAGCATCGAAGCCCGGGTACATGAACAATGAGGAGTGGGAGAGGTACTCGAATGATAATCTCGCGGTGATTCTTGATACCCAGGCATACGGACTGGAACAACTCGGCCGCCTTGATGAAGCGCTGGCGGTCTACGAAGAGGCGTTCACGCTGGGAGAGGGGGAGAGCGAAGACACAAACGAACGATTCGTCGAACTGCTTACGCGGACTGAGAAGTTTTCAAAAGCGGTCGCGATTGCCGACGAGAGTGTGCGCAAAGGAAGGGCAAACAACAACTTGCTTGTCCAATACAAGAAGGCATATACGGCGCTGCATGGTTCGGGTGAAGGATATAACGAAGCGTTGGGAAGAACCAAGGATTTTGCGAAGTCATCACTCGAAGAAAAAATTATCGGGTCGATGATCAAGCGCCCCGCCCCTGACTTTACATTGAACAGCCTCGACGCATCTCCCGTAACGTTGTCGTCGCTGAAGGGGAAAGTTGTCGTTGTGGATTTCTGGGCGACGTGGTGCGGTCCGTGCGTCCGATCATTTCCGTTTCTCCAGCAAGTCTATGAAAAGTATCAGCAAAACCCGCAGGTTGTCATTCTCACTCTCGATACATGGGAGGATGAAGAGGGAGCCGAACGAGAAGCTGTCGTGAGAAAGTTCATCAAGGAGAATAAATATACATTCCGGGTTCTCTTCGATACCGATTTCGTTGACAGGTACGGCGTGAGAGGGATCCCGACAAAGTTTGTGATCGGCAAAGATGGAATGATCAGGTTCAAGAGCGTTGGCTTCAGCGGAGGATTGGAAATGATGAATGAACTGAACTTTCAAATCGAAATGCTACTGGGGGAGAAACTGTCGGAACGGTAGAAGTAGTTGACAGGAACATGAAAGGCCTCCCACGCTGGGGAGGCCTTTTTTAAAGGCGTTGATAGCGCTACCGCAGCAATATGAGTTTTTTGGTTTGCGAAAACTCTCCCGCTTCCAGTCGATAGAAATACACCCCGCTCGGAATACCACTCGCATCCCAGTTGACTGTATGTGTGCCGGCATTGAGATTCCCGGAAACCAATGTTGTCACTTCCATTCCAAGAGTGTTGTACACCCTCAGCAAAGTCGTCCCGGTGCGGGGTAGAGCAAACTGAATCGTCGTACTTGGATTAAACGGATTGGGGAAGTTCTGTAAAAGAGAAAATTCTGCCGGAACGTTCCGTGAATGTTCAGCCACGTCGACCGGAAGTGAGATATGTCCGTAATAGACGTCCTGTTCTCCGTTAAAGGTTGCGGCCCACGCAAGATGTACCCCGGCGTTATCGGAGACCATGTGATAATAATCTCCCATCTTCTGTTGCTGCGGCCAGCCCACATGCGGATCAAAAGAATTAGATAAGCGAATATTCGGAGCCCACGTCACGCCCGCATCAATCGAGTATGAATAATAAAGTGAAGAGAGGACGGTGCCGGGGTTGTTGCGCGTATCAAGCCAAACCACGTCAATGCGACCATTCGGTGCAACGGACATGGTGCCGAACCACTGCCACTCTGCGGAGGTTGTGTCGTCATTGATGCGCACCGGCGCGCTCCATGTTAAGCCGCCGTCTGTGCTGCACGTGAAACGAACATCGAGAGGATCGGAGCCCGTATCGGGTCTGACAGAGCAGACGACATAGACGTTACCGCTGGTGGGGCCCGCCGAATGATCTACCGCCACCCAGGTCTGTCCATGCAACCCTGAGGGGTTGGGGGAACTCGCCCCGGCGAAGGCAACAATCTGACCGCCAAGATCGACAACCGTTGTTGTGTCCCAAGTAACTGTTTGCGCTGAGTCCAAAGCGGTAGTGGACTTCGCCAGCACGAAATCAGTATTCCCCGCGCCTGCTACATAGAGCTCGCTGTTCGCACCAACATCCAGGGTCCCCCAGAATGGATCGTCGGGGATAACAACACAACTGTCATAACTCATATTACCGTCAGTGGAACGCGTGAAGAATCCCGGGGAACAAACACTGAAGCTTGATGTCCAGTTGGAATAAATGTTTCCTCTCCCAGCCCCATTCGTCTTATCGATAACCATCCACTGTTTGTCGCCTCCTTGTGCAAACGTGCCGCCATCCCATGAGGCGCCCCCATCCGTTGACTTGAATACGTTGCAAAGAAAATCGGGACCGGAAACAGTAAGACTGTTATAATAGAAATTTCCATCTGTGTCGGAGCCAAGTACGGGGTCGGAGCGGAAAATTCCCGGCTCGATCACTCCCGGGAATGTCCATGCCTGACCTCCGTCGGTTGTGAATGCATAGCCGGCTTGACGAAAATTGTTCGTTATCGTATTGAATTGCCGCCAACCGATAGCGATGCGGTTCGGATTATTTCTGTCAACTGCTATCGACGGTTCGTTCGCCGCATCCCCCACAATGTTGTTGCCGGCACTATCGACGTTTGCCTGGGTCATTGTAAAAATCCCTGATGAGAATCGATACGCCGGAGAGGTAGTTATTGTCTCTCGTGCCGGCGTTACATAAGGATCAACTGGAACTTCCTGTCGCTGCAAACGAAGGGACAGGTTATTTTGTGCGAAAAGAGATGAGGCACAAAGCATGATGGTGAAGATGCCGTTAAGGCTCCAGGCCATGTTCATAAAGAGTTCCCCTACTTTGATTTGAGTTATTCTTGTCTTACGAACTCAGTGGAGATGTGATTCGTTCCGGCGACGGGTCGACATTAAACTATACAAAACATTATTATCACTTCCGCAGGCACCGAAATCGAAAGTTCTATGCAGCGAATCTTTTCCTTGGAGAACACGCATAGTCGTGTTCGTTTACTTGAAATTCAAATGGATTTTGCGCACTTTGCGGTAGTTAGCGAGATTGAACGAGATGCTCCTCATCATACCTGCCATAGAAATCAAAGGCGGCCACTGCATTCAAATGGTGCAGGGCGTTCAAGGCTTCTCTTATTCCAACGACCCGGTCGAAATGGCAAGGTTATGGAGGAAAGAAAACGCCAAGTGTCTTCACGTGACAGACATAGATGGCGCGATGACAGGGAACCTCGTCAACACAAGTGTCATCAAACGACTGGTTTCTACGGTCGACATCCCTATTGAACTTGGCGGCGGACTCCGTTCGTTTGCATCAGTCAAGGCGGCATTCGAACTGGGAGTGACGAGGGTCGTGATCTCAACATTGGCGATCGAGAATCCCGACGAGGCAAAGCAAGCACTTGATACATACGGACCAAGTAAGATCGTTCTCGGAATCGATGCGATGGACGGGATCGTTGCCGTCCGCGGATGGACGGAGTCGTCAGGGTTGACCGCACTTACGGTTGCACGCAATGCCAAAGAGCTGGGATTCAAACGCGTCGTGTATACCGACATTAGGAGGGATGGAATGCTTGGCGGGATGAACCTCACCGTCTTGAGAGAGCTGGCCGAAAAGAGCGGTCTACGTATTACGGCCTCAGGCGGTATCTCCGGCCTCAAAGACCTTTTGAAAGTACAGGAACTTGAAGGCGTCGGAGTGGATTCGGTTGTTATCGGGCGCGCACTATATGGCAATCGGTTTTCATGTCAGGGGCTTTGGCGCATCTGCGAAGCAGGCGAATATCCCTACACTGCAAAAATCTAACTCAATTATACCTCAGCAGGTTGAATGTCAAAAGTAGCTATTCTGGTCGGTAGTGCCTCCGACGAGCCCGTCATGCGCGGGTGCGCCGAGTACTTGACAAAGTTCGGTATCGACTACGAACTCAAGGTCTTGTCAGCGCACCGGCAGCCGGATGAAACCGCGGCGTTCGTGAAGAACGCGGAAAAAAATGGATTCTCCCTCATCATTGCGGCAGCGGGTATGGCTGCCCATCTGCCCGGTGTTGTTGCTGCACTCACCGTCCTGCCGGTAATTGGCGTTCCTCTAGAGGGTTCGGCGTTGAACGGCGTTGATGCTCTCTATTCTATTGTGCAAATGCCGTCGGGGATTCCAGTGGCAACGGTTGCCATAGGCTCTGCCGGTGCGAAAAATGCAGCCGTGCTCGCCGCCGAGATTCTTGCCATGAATGATCCTTCCCTAAAAGCAAAACTCATCGAGTTCCGTAAACAAGGATCAAAATTCTGATTCACGTACAGTCGGTACCCTCCTTATGAAAATACTCGTTGTCGGTCACTTCGCAGTTGATATCATCCACGGGAAAAAAGATCAGGTTGCTCGCCGCAGTGGGGGCATCTTCAATACGGTGTCGGCATTGTCGGCGCTCTTGGGAGAGAACGATCGGGTGATTCCGGTCTTTGGTGTAGGGGAGGAAGAGAAGGAAGGAGTGGTGAAGGAATGCGTCAATTTGGGGAACGTGGACTCGGCAGGAATATTCCAGCTCGGTACGCCCACACCGCAGGTGCACTATGTTCCCGGTCAGCAGACTGCGCAGTGTTCGATCGATATCGCTCCTCCCATTCCATATGACAGGATAAAGAGATTTCTGAATGTCGATGCGGTTCTCGTGAACATGACGTCGGGACAGGATCTAACGGTGGACACGCTTGACCAGCTGCGACTCGACATTCGACCGAAGCGAACGCCCTTGTTGTTCGACTACCATAACCTCACTCTCGGTATCAACGAAAAGAAAGAACGCATTCGCCGTCCGGTTGAATACTGGCGTCGCTGGGTGTTCATGACGGATTACGTCCAGCTCAACGAAGAGGAGCTGCGAGGACTTGCACAAGAAAAAATGTCTGAAGGGCAGACTGTCAACCACCTGCTGACACTCGGGACCAAAGCGATCATCGTTACGCGTGGCCCAAAAGGCGCCTCGCTCTTCACGAGCGAGCATAAGAAGACTCTTCGAATGGATGTTGACGGCATCGCCGCGAATGGCAACAATGATACCGTCGGTGTCGGTGATACCTTTGGCGCTGCCTTCCTTGTGCGGGCACTGAAATCGGGGGATCTCCAGGAGGCAACGAGATTTGCCAACGCAGTGGCGGCACGGAGAGTCGCGTCAGGAAAGGTGCAGGCAGTTCCCGCCTCTGTCGGGATTGATTCATAGCGAAACTGTTCAAGAGGATGACATGAACATCGTTCTCATCGGGCATGGGAAGATGGGAAAGGAAGTGGAATCGGTTGCAGCCGAGAGGGGAGCAAAGATCCTCAGGGTGTTGAACAGCAACAACAACATCGGCAGTATGGGAATTACCGACCACGCGCTTGCCGACGCTGATGTGTGCATCGATTTCTCGCATCCGGGGGTTGTCGTGGATAACATCAAAGCGGTCGCCGGTTGTGGCAAAAGCATGGTGGTAGGAACCACCGGATGGCATGATCATCTTGACGTTGTCAAAGCACTCGTTGAAAAGCACAAGATCGGCTTGGTGCATGCTGCTAATTTTTCTCTCGGTGTAAATCTCTTTATGCAGATCGTGCATGACGCGTCTCGTCTTATTGATAAGTACCCGGAATATGATGTTGCGCTGAATGAAACGCATCACGCGGGTAAGGTAGACAGTCCCAGCGGGACTGCCCTGGCGCTCGGATCGATCATCCTGCAGACGATCCGCCGGAAACAACAATTGCTGACCCACCCTGCACAGGAACCAGTGAAATCAGAACAGCTGCACATCACTTCAAGCCGGATGGGGCATGTGACCGGAACGCATCAGATTTTGTTTGATTCCGAATCCGATTCTCTCACATTGATTCATACCGCGAAGAACAGACGCGGCTTCGCCCTCGGCGCTCTGCTTGCAGCGGAATGGCTGAAGGGTCGAAAAGGAATGTTTACGATGAGAGACGTCATACTCGGATAAACCTATGGCAACGAAACGAAAACTCCTCTTTGCCGGCACGGCAACTGCCCTTGTCACTCCCTTCAAAAAGGACGGATCCCTCGACGAACTGACGATGCGCGAACTCGTCGACAGACAGATCAAGGGAAAGGTCGAGGCGCTTGTCCCTATTGGCAGTACCGGAGAAGCTGCAACGCTATCGATGGATGAACAACAACATGTCATCGAGATTGTGGTGGAGGAAACCCGTGGGCGTGTTCCGGTGATTGCGGGAGCAAGCAGCAACAACACGAATGTTGCCGTCTCTCTTGCCCGGATGGCAAAACAGGCCGGTGCGGATGCACTTCTCTCTGTCGCGCCATTCTACAACAAGCCCACACAGGAGGGGATCTACCAACACTTCAGTCATATCGCCGACGCGGTGGAGATGCCTATTATCGCGTATAATGTTCCAGGACGAACCGCGTCGAACATCGACAGCGGAACGATTCTCAGAATGGCAGAGGAGATTCCGTTCATCTGTGGGGTCAAGGAAGCTTCGGCCAACTTCAGCCAGATCATCGAGATTCTTCACCACCGGCCCAAAGGCTTCGGTGTCTGGTCGGGCGACGACAACCTGACGTTACCTCTGGTTGCTCTGGGTGCCGACGGTGTGATTTCGGTTGTAGCGAATGAAGCGCCGAAAATGTTTTCCGACATGGTGCGGTTTGCCTTAAAAGGAAAAATCAAGCAGGCGCAAAAGCTCCACTATGCCCTCACCGATCTTATGA
This sequence comes from Bacteroidota bacterium, assembly GCA_036397975.1. GTDB lineage: Bacteria > Bacteroidota > Ignavibacteria > UBA10030 > UBA6906 > SZUA-287. The sequence continues at coordinate 5,088 of DASWHW010000006.1, read as the reverse complement.
ATATCAACTTCATCGAGTCGAATCCGATTCCGGCCAAAGCGGCCATGTCCATGATGGATCTTATGGACGATGATGTTCGTTTGCCGCTAGTGCACCTCAGCGACGCTGCGCGTCCGAAGGTCGAAAAAGTATTAAAAGAGCTGGGCATGCTCTAGACCTATGCCGATGCAAGAAGACATCGAGAGGTTCTACGCTCAGGATCCGAAAGCCCTTGATCGCGAGGCTGCACTTCGTGTTTTTGGGGAATTCAAAACTCTTCTCAACCGGGGCGCGATACGCGCCGCAGAACCTGCGTCCGGTTTGTGGAAGACAAACCATTGGGTGAAAAAGGGAATCCTGCTTGGCTTTCGCCTTGGGGTAATGAATGAGATCGAGACGATCCCACCTTTTCGATTTTTCGATAATGATACTTTTCCCATCAAACACCTTACTTTGAGTGACGGTGTTCGGATCGTTCCGGGTGGATCGACGATTCGGGATGGAGCGTACGTTGCAGCAAGCGTTGTGTGCATGCCTCCGATGTACATCAATGTCGGTGCCTACGTTGATGAACAAACGATGATCGATTCGCATGCGCTTGTTGGGTCATGCGCCCAAGTCGGGAAGAGAGTACATCTGAGTGCCGCGGCACAGATCGGCGGCGTGTTGGAGCCGATTGGTTCACTTCCGGTGATCATCGAAGATGATGTCCTGGTTGGCGGAAACACCGGAATCTATGAAGGAACAATCGTGCAACGCGGAGCAGTTATAGGTGCGGGAGTCATCCTTACGGGAGGAACGCCAGTGTTTGATCTTGTGCACCAGAAAACATATCGCAAGGAGGGCGATCAGCCTCTCGTTATCCCCGCCCGTGCTGTGGTGATACCCGGCAGCAGACCGGTTGCAGGGGATTGGGCAAAGAGGGAAGGACTTTCCGTCGCGACGCCAATCATCATTAAGTATCGAGATGCAAAAACCTCGGCCTCGACAGCCCTGGAAGAGAGTCTGCGGTGAGCGCGAAAAAGGTTCTCCTCATTGGATCGAACGGTCTTCTCGGACAAAAAATTGCCGATCTGCTCTTGAGAGGAACAGCGTACGATTTGACATTGGCCTCCCTCGCAAGTGAATCTAGTCGCAAGCTGCCGTCCACCAGCTATTTGCAACTCGACATTTGCGTCAAGAAGGATGTGAAGAAGGTCATTCAGGCCGTCGAACCGGAAATTATTGTGAATGCTGCGGCGATGACCAATGTGGATGCCTGCGAGACCCGCCGGGAGGATGCATGGAAAATCAATGTGGAGGGGGTGGAAAATATTATTGATGGAGCGCGAAAGTCCGGTGCAAAAATCTTTCATGTCTCCACCGATTATCTCTTCGATGGCAAAGAAGGTCCGTATGACGAAAACTCGCGCCCGGAGCCGATTAACTACTATGGAAAGACCAAGCTGGCCAGCGAGAACGCGCTGCGGGCATCGGGATTGGACTACTTTGTCGCGAGGACGATCGTCCTCTACGGATATGCGACCGGCGCGAAGCTGAATTTTGCAACGTGGCTTATTCAAAGCCTCGAAAAGAACTCGGCTGTGCGCATCGTCGACGATCAGTTCAGCAATCCAACACTTGCAGATGATCTCGCATACGGGATCATGCGGGGCATTGAAATGAAGAGATCGGGTTTTTACAATATTGCAGGACGTGATATCGTCAACCGCTTTGAGTTCTCCCTGAAGCTGGCGCGTGTGTTTGGCTTTGATCCATCATTGATCAGCGCGATCAAGACAAAACAATTGAAGCAGCCTGCAGCGCGACCGCTGAAATCAGGACTGGTAACCTTAAAGGCAGAGGTAGAACTGGGAATCAAACCGTCAACGGTTGACCAAGGGTTGATGGTGCTGAAGAACCAGATATCAAACCACTCAAAGCGAATGGCGGATAGCGCGCCGGTGCCGGGACCTTCAGGGCGCCATAAATCCTAGCGAAGCCAAAAGGGCGTTATGCTCGATATAAAATTCATACGAGAGAACCGCGACAAGGTCATTGAAGGGGTGAAGAACAAGAAGGAAGACCCCGCGCTTGTGGACGAAGTAATCGCAATCGACGATCAACGACGGGAACTGTTGCAAAAAGTTGAGCAACTCAAGGCAAAGAAAAATGCGGTTTCGGCGGAAGTCGGTAAAATGAAGTCGAAAGGGGAGGACGCGAGTGCCGTGATCGCAGAGATGAAAACTGTCGCGGACGAGATCAAAGGAATCGATGAGCAGTTAAGGATAGTGGAAACAAAACGCGTGGATTTTCTCCTGCAGATTCCCAACATCCCGCATGGGTCTGTGCCGATTGGCAAAAGTCCAGCGGAGAACAAAGTCATTGCGACGCACGGAGATCCGCCGTCGGTGGACTTTCCGATGAAACCGCACTGGGAGCTGGTGGAGAAACTGGGCATCATCGATTTTGCCCGGGGAACGAAGATCACCGGCGCAGGATTTCCTGTCTACATTGGGAAAGGTGCGCAACTGGAGCGTGCGCTCATCAATTTCTTTCTGGACGAAGCCGCGTCGCAAGGCTACACAGAGATCATGCCACCGCTCATGGTGAACGCTGCAAGTGCGACAGGCACTGGTCAACTACCGGACAAAGAAGACCAGATGTATGTGGTCACAAAAGACGACTTCTACCTTGTTCCCACAGCAGAGGTCCCGTTGACAAATTTCCACCGAGATGAGATTCTGGCGCAAAAGGATCTGCCGATAAAGTTCTGTGCGTACACGCCGTGCTTCCGGCGCGAGGCAGGGTCGTATGGCAAGGACGTTCGCGGACTGAATCGTGTCCACCAATTTAACAAAGTGGAGCTGGTGAAGTTCGTTCACCCGGATTCTTCATACGATGAGCTTGAGCTGCTGCGTGAGGATGCAGAGAGACTTTTGCAGAAACTTGGTTTGCAATATCACGTACTCCTCATGTGTACCGGTGATCTCGGGTTCACCCAAACAAAGAAATACGATCTCGAGGTGTGGGCTGCCGGCCAACAGAAATGGCTGGAGGTCTCGTCGGTGAGCAATTTTGAGTCGTACCAGGCGCGACGGATGAACTTGCGCTTCCGACCGGACGGCGGGAAGCCGGAGATTGTTCATACACTCAACGGCTCCGCACTCGCGCTTCCCCGGATTGTTGCGGCGTTGCTGGAACACAACCAGACACCTGAAGGAAAGGTGGTAATCCCCAAGGTGCTGCATGAGTACACCGGGTTTGAAATCATAGGATAGAAGAATGAAGGGAAAAGTCTGATGAAGCCACTTCTGCGTCTCATTCCATATTTGGCTCGTTATAAGAAGACGCTTGTTCTCGGTGTATTCACCGTGGTGATGAGCAACGTCTTCGCAGTGGCCATTCCACTCTTCGTTGGTCGCGCGATTGATATTATCAAAGAAGGGCTTTCGGCAGGCAATTTGAACACGGGCAACCTGTTGACGTATGCCGGACTGTTGGTTGGCTTCTCCGTTGTCTCAGGGTTCTTCACGTTCCTCACACGCCAGACGATCATTGTCGTTTCCCGCAAGGTCGAGTACGATCTCCGCAACGATTTTCTTTCGCACATTCAAAAACTCTCCCTCTCGTTTTTCCAGAACACTCCCACGGGAGATTTGATGGCGCATGCAACGAACGACATCAGCGCGGTGCGCAACAGCCTCGGCCCGGGCATCATGTATCCGACCGATACGATGATGACATTCACGATGGTTATAGTCGTAATGCTCTTCCAGGATTGGCAACTGACGCTCATGGCGCTCATCCCGTTGCCGTTTGTTTCATTTGCGGTGTACAGGCTCGGGAAGATTGTCCACGTGAAGTTTCAGGAGCGTCAGGAGCAATATGCCGAATTGACAACCAGGGCGCAGGAAAATCTCTCAGGAATTCGGGTGGTGAAAGCATACGTTCGCGAACAATATGAGATCGGGCTCTTTCGTTCTCTCAGCCTTGACTATCTCAAGAGGAACCTCGTTCTGGCGCGTGTCCAGTCGATTATGTGGCCGCTGATGTTTCTTCTCGTCGGATTGTCATTGGTGATTACTCTGTACCAGGGCGGTCTTCGCGTTATTGATGGACGCCTTACCATTGGAATGCTTACGGCCTTTCTCGGCTATCTGGCGATACTCATCTGGCCGATGATCGCTTTTGGGTGGGTTATCAATATACTGCAACAGGGGGCCGCATCCATGGCTCGTCTTGCACGAATCTGGGATACACCGCCGGAGATTCAGGATTCCGAACAAACGGATGATTCAATCCAGACAATCAGCGGGCAAATTGAGTTCCGCGGTGTCAACTTTCAGTATCGTGGTGCGAAGAATCCTTCGCTCTACAATATGAACCTCCTGATTCCTCAAGGCTCCACTGTTGCAATAGTCGGGTACACCGGTGCAGGCAAGAGCACGCTCGTAAATTTGCTACCTCGTCTCTGCGATATTTCGAAAGGAGATCTGCTCATCGACGGGATCCCTATCCAACAAATTCCCCTGAAGGTGTTGCGCGAAAACATCGGGTACGTACCGCAAGAGACATTTCTCTTCTCAGACTCGATTATGGAGAACATTAGCTATGGCGCCGATAACGGCACGGATGACCATGTCCGCGAGGCTGCCGAAATCTCACAGCTTGTGAATGATGTCGATGATTTCCCAAAGGGGTTCAGGACAATGCTTGGCGAACGGGGTATTACTCTTTCGGGCGGACAGAAACAGCGCGCAAGTATAGCGCGGGCGGTGATGCGAAAACCAAAGATACTCATTCTCGACGATGCTCTCTCTGCCGTTGATACGCATACTGAAGAAGAGGTTCTCAAACGTCTCAAAAGCGTCATGAGCAAACGGACGAGCATCCTGATCAGCCACCGCATTTCCACCGTCAAGGATGCCGACATGATCATCGTCCTGCATGACGGTGAAATTGTCGAGCGGGGAACCCACGACGAGCTGGTGAAGCTTGGCGGCAAGTATGCAGACCTGCATCAGAAGCAGCTGCTTGAAAAAGAGCTGGAAGAGCTGTAATCCATGCACGAAGAAGAAATCTTAGGAAAAGCATACGACGGGACGCTGATGAAGCGCCTCTTGAAGT
>DASWHW010000005.1:0-32698 GCA_036397975.1 Bacteroidota bacterium | reverse complement strand
TTTTCCAAGGTCGTGCAGGTGTGAGTCAGTGACAACCTTTCGAAGCGGCCCGGTACGCCGGAGGATAACTACGACGACGGTGATTGCCGCGAGACCGTTCAACAGCATTCCGCTCAGGTTATACATCCCAAAAATGGTGCTATACCATTCCGGCTCCAGCGACATGATCCAGTCCATGCTCGCCAGCGTGAAGGTCAACGCGATGACAACGAGAAATCCGCCCGATAGCTTCTTGTTCTTTCGGGTGAAGGAAAGGTCTCCCGTCGTGTCCTGTTGACGAGAAAACTTGCGGAGGTAAAAGGCAAAGACAAACCAAATACCAAGGTACAAAATAGTACGAATGACGAAGAAGGGGACGCTCAGCCATCCCGCCTTCGCCTGGAGAAGATGATTGCCTGAAACCGCATCCGCGTGGCTCCACTCGTACAAGCTTGGAATGCCCAGAAGGGTAATCAGCATTAAGAGCGAAGCAGTCGGCAGTATTCCAGCCAGTGCTTCCGGGACACGACGAATTGCGACGCTCCAACCCGCGTTCGACACATACTGAAGGGAGATGAAAAGAACACCGGCAAGGCCGAGGCTGAGAAGATAGAAACTCGCGAGCAGAATGTTCGGCCATGCTCTCTCAGGCGCAACGATTGCACCAATCGCTGCTGTGATAGCACCAAGTGCCACCACCAGGGTCAGGTTTCTCCGAAGGCGGGGAGTTCCCGCAAGCACATCTTCCGATTTATGGACATTCATAATCATTTGACTGCAACCGTGGACTGAATGGATTGATGTTGAAGAGAACGAATATATGCCGCGATGCGCCACCGATCTGCGCGCACCACCTGACTCGCAAACGAAGGCATGTTACGCTGACCGTAGGTAATGATGTGATAGATTTGTCCACCTTTCATGTTGAGCGCATTCTGTGCAAACAACGAGGGAGGTGGAGGAAAACCATGTTTTGGAATTGTTCCATCGCCGGTCCCGCCGGCGCCATGACACGGAGAGCAGACATGAGCAAACACGACCGACCCTCGACGAAGATCGATCAGACTGTCCTTTGAATCCAGTGGGCTAAGAAGCTCGTTGCCTGCACGAATTGCATCTTCGAGGGTCGGCTTGTACGGGAACGGTTCAAAACCGCGGACGACAGCACCTTCGACAGGAGGCTGTAGTGTTTTGCCGTCGAAAAAAAGCTGATTCCCCGATTGCGATCCATACGCATCGGAATGCACCATCCCCGGGAGTAGTTCTATATTGGGGACGGTAAACTGGCGACGAACAAAAAATACCGTTCCGACCAAAACGATGAGAACCAAAAGCAAAATACTATTCAACAGCATGCGTGTCATATCAGTCCTTCTCAACTCGTTCTTCCATTTTCACTATGTGAAATGGGGCGAACAAATTTTTCACGTTCTCCACGTCAAATGCGGCATCCTCTTCTGCGAGCACGAGAACAAATCTATCGTTCGTAACACCTTCGTAAACCACTTTTGGCTTTTTCCCCGGAAGCAGTCGGCTCACCAGGAAAAACGCGATCACTGTTCCGACTCCCGCAAAGAGAACAGTCACCTCAAATGTCACTGGAACGAACGCCGGCAAGGAGGTCAGCGGCTTCCCACCGACATTCACTGGCCAGTCGAAAGCGGATGTCCAGATCTGGAACCACAGTTTTGCCGCAGCGCCGAGCAACCCGAGTCCAAGACAAATCCAGCCAATTCGCGTTGGACGAATACCCATTGCCTTATCAAGACCATGGACCGCATACGGAGTGTAGGCATCGACGATGGTGTACCCGTTTTCCCGGGCAGCGTTCGTCGCGTTGAGAATATCCTGATCGTTTGCAAAAACATTTATCAACAGGCGGCGACTCATATGTGGTCTCCTTTCCCATTGTTCGCGTAATGAAGTACACTCTTGACCTCCCCGATGGAGATCATCGGAAGGAGGCGGGCAAAGAGCAGGAATAACGTAAAGAACAACCCAAAGCTTCCAACGAGTGTCGCGATGTCAATAATGGTGGGCGTGAAACCTGACCAGCTTGCAGGGAGATAGTCGCGAGTCAGCGACGTCATGATGATGACAAACCGTTCGAACCACATCCCCACATTGATAATGATGGAGACGACGAAGACGACTGCAACGTTTCTCCGGAGTTTCTTGAACCAAAAAAGTTGCGGTGCCAGAATATTGCATGACACCATAGTCCAGTAAGTCCACCCGTAAGGCCCGAGGGCGCGATTGATGAAGGTAAACCGTTCGTATTCGTTTCCGGAGTAATATGCGACAAAGAGCTCGGTCGCGTATGATAATGCGACGATTCCTCCCGTAGCAATGATGACCTTACACATTTGTTCGATGTGGTGAAGGGTGATGTAAGCTTCAAAATGCAGAACCCGTCGAACAATAATCATCAGGGTCAGCACCATGGCAAATCCTGAGAACACAGCACCGGCAACAAAATAAGGGGGGAGGATCGTGCTATGCCATCCCGGGATGACCGAAGTCGCGAAGTCCCAGCTCACAATGGTATGGACTGAAACCACTAATGGCGTTGCAAGTCCGGCCAATAGGAGGTACACTTTTTCATAACGATGCCATGTTCGATTGGATCCATCCCACCCAAAGCTCAGAAAGCTATAAATCTTCTTTTTTATTTTTGAAGTTGCTCGATCGCGCAAAGTCGCCAGATCAGGAACAAGTCCGGTAAACCAGAACACAAACGAGATGGTGAAGTAACAACTGATCGCAAACATATCCCACACGAGAGGCGAACGGAAGTTGATCCACAACGGTCCTCGAAAGTTCGGGTAAGGAATCAGCCAAAACGCGAACCACGGCCTTCCTAAGTGAATGATCGGAAAGACCCCGGCGCAGATGACCGCAAAGATGGTCATTGCCTCTGCCGACCTATTCACGGATGTTCTCCACTTCTGTCGGAAGAGGAAGAGGATCGCGGAGATTAATGTGCCTGCGTGACCGATGCCGATCCAAAAAACAAAATTGGTGATATCAAAAGCCCAACCGATCGTATTGTTCAATCCCCAAACACCGACCCCGGTTGCAATTTGATACGCGATGGCGACCGCACCGATAATCAAGAGTGAAAAGGAGACAATGAACGCCGCCCACCATCCGGTTGAGGGCCGGTGATCGAGTGTTTCGCAGACGTCCCTGGTGACGTCGCTATAGGACTTGTTGTCCAGAACGAGCGGCGTTCGGAGTGTGGAATATACTTCAGCCATGATGTTGTTCCTCTTTCCCTTCTGGACGATCATGGATCAACGTCATGTATCCGACCGATGGTCGAACGCCAATTTCCTCCAGCACTCGATAGAATCGGGGGTCTTTCATACGCTTTGACACTTCACTCTCCGGGGCATTCATATCTCCAAAGACGATTGCTTGTGCCGGGCACGACTGCGCACACGCAGGCTGAATATCACCGTCCTTCAACGGAGTACCACTGTTTCTTGCTTCAATCTTCGCCAGCTCAATCCGTTGGATGCAGAACGAGCATTTTTCCATGACGCCTCTGTCGCGCACGGTGACATCGGGATTAAGCACCATCTTTTGCATCTCGTCACCGCGCTCATACTCGAACCAATTGAACCGGCGGATCTTGTAGGGACAGTTGTTGGCACAGTACCTCGTGCCGACGCACCGATTGTACACCTGCTGGTTCAATCCCTCCTCGTTATGAACGGTGGCGAGTACCGGACACACAGTTTCACAGGGCGCATTTCCACAATGCTGACACATCATCGGCTGGTGAGACACGGAGAGATCTCCTTCGTTCGTCTCATCGTAATACCGGTCAATCCGAATCCATATCAGATCGCGGTTGCGGCGCATTTCGTCTTTGCCAACGACGGGAATATTATTTTCCGCCTGACAGCCTATCACGCACGCAGAACATCCGGTACATGCATTCAGATCGATTGCCATCCCCCAGCGATGGCCGGTGTACTTGTGGTCTTCGGGCCACATCGTCTCCAGATGGGGCTTGTGAAAACTCCCCGCCGACGGATTGAATGCATATGCAGCAAGTGTTGCCTCCTGCACAATCGGTCGACGTTCGCCTGTTGGCTCTCCAAGAAGATTCGGCTCGCGAAGTGAATTGTACTCCTGTGATGCAACGAGCGAAGTAGAACGGCCGGTTTTTGAAATACTTACGTTATTCCTGCTGTAGGTCAACAATCCATAGTTGAGGCGGACAAACGGCGCCATGTTCTTTCCTACAAGCTCACCAGGGGGAACAGTGGGCCTTGCTTGAATCCAGTCAGGGCCGATGTTGGTGAACCGATCCGTCCCTTTGCGACCGTAGCCGAGTGCGACCGCGACGACGGCATCATTCTGGCCGGGTTGAATGTGAACCGGCAACTCAACGTTTCCACCATTCTGGACCTCGATGTTCACAGTATCACCCTCCGTCAGGGCAAACTTCTCCGCGGTATTTCTGGAAAGAGATGCATGATTATCCCAGACAGTTTTGGTAACGGGATCGGGAAGTTCCTGGAGCCAGGCGTTGTGCGCGTGCCGGCCATCCATCATTGTCAGAGATGAATGCAACAGCAGCGTCATGGATCCATCGTTGACCGGCCCCTCGGTTTCTTTTACTGCTGATGCGAACGCAGTGTAATCGAAATTGGATTGTGGAACATTCGGCGCCGCAACGGTCGAGAGACCCTCTAGCAATGTATTGTTCCAGAAATCATCGAAGGATTTTGTCGCCGACTGTCTTTGAAAAATTGTCGAGCGCCATTCTGCGCGGATCAGGTTGTACGCGGTTTGGGGTTCACCCATCCAGGCACTGAGACTCTCGATGAACGATCGGGTCTTCATAAGAGGCGGGATGGTCGGCTGCGTCAGGGAGACGGTGCCATGAACCGGTTCTGTGTCATTCCACGCTTCGAGGAAATGGGGAGTCGGACACACCATTGTTGCGGCAGAAGCGGTCTCGTCCATTCGCTCCGCAAAGCTCACCACCAGAGGAATCTTTCGTATGTTTACGGGGAGTTTCTCCCCGTCCGGAAGATCATACACCGGATTGCCACCGGCGATGAACAATGCGCTCACCTCACCGGTCTTGATTTCGTTCAGGACATCCTGGAGGGCAACATCATTTGGGTTGCTCTGGAAAGAAGCCGCTTGAATGTCTAACGTGTTGCCGTATCCATTGAGAAGATGGTTTGTGAAGTTTGTAAGCAGCTGCAGACGAAGATCATTCACTCCACACACAACAAGTGATTGTCCACGTGTCTGCCATAGTCGGTCGGCGATGCGCTGAACACGCTGTTCCATCTCAGAGCCGATCGCCGACGTGAAATCTGGCTGCCGTCCATCCTTTGCTCCAAGAAGCACGGCAAGGCGGGAGAGGACTCCTTCATACTCGGTAGGGGAGAGAGCGATTCGTTCATCCGCGTTGCTTCCCGTCAACGACAGCCGTGACTCGACTTGTGTGAGGTGGGAAAATTTCGGCGGCGTGCCTTCGAGCGTTCGTCCTGCCCGAAACCCCGCAGTATGCTCCACCGGTGATAGCCATGTCCCGAGAAAATCCGCATCAACACTGACGATTGTTTGCGCGCGGTCGAAATGATAGCGTGGAAGGACTCGCCGGCCATGGGTGATTTGATGCGCTTCGAGAATCGCAGAGCAGGAGATCGCCTCGTACTCAACATGTTTGGCGTCGGGAAAGCGGGAAAGAAACTTCGCAATCAAGGCGCGGGTGGTTGGGCTTGTGACGGTTCCCGTGAGCAACCGGATGCGTCCGCCCGTTTGCTTGATCCGACCTAATGCCGACCCAACCTGCGCGTCGATCTCATTCCATGTTGCCTCTTTGCCGGAAAACAATGGCCCCCGGAGTCGATGCGAGTCGTACAAAGAAAGAATGGATGCCTGACCAACTGCACAGAGTCCCCCTTTGGAAATCGGATGATCGGGATTACCCTCCAATTTGATTGGACGCCCATCTCGATTCTTTGCGAGAATGCCGCACCCGGCGGAGCAACCGGCGCACGTGGTTGAATACCAATACGCCAATCCCGGCGTCACTTCTTCCGGCTGGACCAGAAATGGGATTGCCTTTTCTATTTTTCCCTGCTGACACCCGGCAAGAAACGCTCCCGCAAAGGAAAACCCTGCGAGGCGAAGAAAATCGCGCCGGTCGACGCTGTCTCCATTCTGGAGTTGTTCGTCTTTCTGATGATGTTCGTGACTCATTTGGTCTTCTTCATTGTCACTGGCAATTACGATTCATCTACTATCATAATCATCAAGATTGTGTCCTGCTCTTGCCAAGGCTCGCTTTGTGGCGTCCAGGACACGTGTCGGTTCCATCAGTGGATTTGTCGGAACAGCAGGTGTGGAGCGTAGGCGGTCCAGCAAAGCGTCTTGTTCGCCTGCCGTCAATTGTTCGCACACCTCGTACATTCCGCCCATCTGCTCTTCCAACTCGTTATGTTTCATAAGGATGGAACGAAGGGCGTTAACGATAACGGGGGTTGGCTTTGGCACGAGCAACGCCGCTATGGCGCCATGGTCGAGCCTGATCTTGTCTGCCATCGATACTCTGGTTCCGTCGCCTGCCTTCTGTGCGGCAGGGAGCAGAATCTTTTCTTCCATCCCGATGTGCCTGAGAAGGCCCGTGCGAAATTCGTTGTAGCGTTCCATATCGATACGGGCGCGATCCGCAATGGCTTTCTCGAAGAGCCCTTCAAGACGATCATGATCGTCGGCGAAAAACTTGTACAGAGGTGCTTGCATATATTGTCCTAGTGATGACAAACGATACAGTCGGTGGATGCATAACACGGCGTACCGTTGATACCATTGTTGTTTGCATCGCGATGACAATTCACACACCACCCCATCGAAAGGTCCGATACCTGGCGGACACGTTCCATTGTTTCAACCGCGCCGTGGCATTTCTGGCATTCAACCCCGGAACGAACGTGTGCGCTATGATTGAAGTAAACAAAACCCGGAAGGTTATGAACCTTCATCCACTCCAGAGGAAGTGGCATCTTCGTGGAATCGGGCTTGAGGTTGTCATCAAGAGCGATGCGTTCATACATTTTCTTCAACTCAGTCGAGACGATCAATCGGGGCTTCCGTTCTTCCTTGGTCGCAAGATCATCTTCTGCCTTCACATTCACCCATGGCGCCGTCACACGCGCATGGCAGTTCATGCAGACGTTTGCAGATGGGATGCCGGCTGACCTGCTTCGTTCCGCGCCGTGGTGACAATGAAGACAGGCGATGCCTAACTCTCCGGCATGCAGCCGGTGTGAGTAGGCGATGGGTTGCACCGGTTCGTAGCCCTGATTGTTATCCGGGAGCTTGGTGTTGTTGGTAAAGGAAGTGACAAACACGCTCGCTGCCATGAGAACAGCAACAGTAAGTATCACCGTAACAAGACGACTACCGAACCATTTCATTGCTGCATCATTGCTCCATCAAACTATGAAATGCTCATCCTCAGCTCGGCTTCTCGCAACCTTTTCGAGTGTAGTACCACCAATTGATGCCGGTGGCAATTACGTAGTACACGCCGATGCCGATAAAAAATAGGATTGGTGATCCGTAACTGGTGATCATCGTACCGATCAGAGTTGCAAAAATAAAAGGCCCGTATGCCGCGATCGCAGCCGTCCAACCGATCACTCCCGCTCCCTGTCTGGCAGAATGGGAGAAGATAATAGGGAATTGCCTGAACGTGGAGGCATTCCCGATGCCTGTCAGAAGAAATATGAACAACATGACCCCGACAAACAGTGGAAACTGATCCAATGATGTTGGTGCGAGCAAACCTGCGAACGACATAAATGCAACGGAAACAATCAGCCCCAGACCAACAAGATGTGTAATGATGCCCCCGCCGTACTTGTCGGCGAAGGGGCCGGCGGCGACCCGCGAAAGCGATCCCACAAGCGGACCAAGGAAGGCATAGGTTAACGGATCAGGTGCATCGGGAAAGCTGCCATAGAGAGTCTTAATAAGGAGCGGAAAAGCAGCCGCAAATCCGGCAAAGGAACCGAAGGTCATTACATACGTGACCGTACAAAACCACGTGTGCTTGTTCTTGAAGATATCCAGCTGTTCGCGGAATGACGCCCGAACCGGAACACTTCTCAAATACAACCATCCTACGATTCCCATGATGACCAAAAGCGGAACATACCAGAACGCAGCATTCTGAAGCCAGACGGAGGATGTGACGCCCCCTTTCACAAGGGTCTGTGATGCACCAAACGCGGCAATTCCGATTATCCACGGCGTTACGAATTGCGTGAGACTAACACCAAAATTCCCGATACCTGCCTGGATGCCAAGCGCAGTCCCCTGAAGACGTTTGGGAAAGAAGACACTTGTGCTTGGCATGTACGACGAAAAATCTCCACCACCGAATCCGGCCGAAAAGGCAAGGAGCATGAAGATCCAGAAGGGGGTATCGGGATTCATCACGGCAAGACCAATTCCGATGCAAGGGATCAACTTCAGAAGAGTTGAAAATGTAATAACGGATCGTGTTCCGAAAATCGGGATAAGGAAGGTGTGGACGATCCTCAATGTCCCTCCGGCGAGGCCAGGCATTGCCGCCAACCAGAACAATTGCATCGTATCGAACTTGAAACCAATCTGCGGCAATCGGACGACGATGGCACTGATCATGAACCAGGTGGCGAACGACAGGACCAGAGAGATCGTCGTAATCGTCAACGTCCGCCACGCGATTTTACTGCCGGTTTGCTGCCAGAAGGTACTATCTTCCGGAGTCCAGGCTTCCAGCCATGCGCCCGATGGGGTTTTCATTTAAGAACCTTTCTTGATGGTGGGATGCAAGGCATGCAAAGGAACTTCGCCAGCCATCTCTTCGAGAGGCCGTTTGTCCTCGATCTGGCGTGAAAGAATGGGAGCTTGCTCTCTCATCATCCTTCGGACCGTCATGTGCAGCCACAAATGACTGGCAAACGTGATGACGAAGAAGAACATCCACGCGGTTGTCCAGATACCCGTAGCTTTGAGCAAATAGCCAAAGATGATCGGGCAGACAAATCCACCGAGTCCTCCGATGACTCCAACAATTCCTCCCACCACGCCAACTTCGTTCGGATAATACTCAGGGATGAACTTATAGACTCCTGCCTTCCCGATGCCCATCATAATCCCGACCAAGAAAACGAGTGCGGTGAAAATCCAGACGTTCGCCTGGAAATAAATATGCGTCACTCCTCGTGCGAGAAGATGTTTTTTGCCAACAGTTTCACCGACACTCACCGCGGGCTCTTGCCAGAAAGTGAATGTGGGCCACACGAGTGTTCTCTCATCCATCATACGTGGTCTTATTTCCGGCTTCGTCAACAATTCGTACTTGTGTCCTGAGACGACGATTGCGTCGGGAGTGACGTCCGTGACTTCGCCTCCTTTGTCCGCCATAACACCTTGTCCCGGCGACTCGATATCCATGCGTGGAACACAAAGGAGGATGAAGCAGACGAGGCAGAGCCCGAGCACCCAGTACATCACCGCGCGGGCACCATATTTGTCCGAGAGCCACCCACCGAGAGCGCGAATAACCCCGGATGGAAAACTGAAAATACTGGCCATCAATCCCGCAAGAGCGATCGTCATCCCGTATGCACTGACGTAATAGGGGATGAGCCATTGGGCAAGCGCGACAAACCCGCCGAACACGACGAAGTAATACATCCCGAAGCGCCAGACTCGCATGTACTTGAGAGGCTCCAGGCGTTGCTTCAGAGTCATCTCTTTTCCGTGTTCGACTTTCTTCGAACTCGTGAAAATGAAAAAGAACACTGCCATGACAACAAGAGCCCCGGCATAGATCTGGGGCAGCATACGCCATGCATCCAAATTCTCGCCGCTGTTGGTCAGGGAAAGTAAAAGCCACGGCGCACCGATACTGGTGATTGCTGATCCTGCGTTGCCGGCCCCGAAAATTCCCAGCGCCGTTCCCTGACGTTCTTTCTTGAACCAGAGCGATGTGAACGCAATACCAACAGCGAACGAGGATCCTGAAAGGCCGAATCCCAGGCTCCCCCAGAGAAAGTGTTCATAGGTGTTCGCGTAACCCAGAAGAAATGTTGGAATCGCAGAGAAAAGAAGAAGCAGGGTAAAGACTAATCGGCCGCCATACTTATCAGTGAGGACACCGAGAGGAAGACGCATCAACGATCCGGTGAGAACTGGAATTCCGATCAGCCACCCAATCTGCGCTTTGTCCCAATGGAAGACACCTCGTTCGACGAGGAAAGTGACGAGCACGCCGTTCATCGTCCACACAGCAAAGCAGACCGTGAACGCAAGCGTGTTCATGGTGAGAACGATCGGAGCTCTTTTATCTTCGGTCATTGGATATAAGCCTGGTCAATTATGGACATTATCGACATGGATCGATCAAACTTTGCGCAAGGATTTCCACGCAGCATACCAGCGAACCACCTGTGGTTTGCGCCAGAGGTATGGATTCGGAACAACCAGAATATGAACAAGTCGGGTGAATGGTGCGAAGGCGATCATGAGCCACGCGCTGACGATGTGAAGTTTCACCATCCATGGCATCGCCGTGACAAACTTGATATCCGGATTGAGCGTCACCAGGGACCACAGATAAGGAGTTGCAAGCGAGGCAAACCAGGATGATCCCCAGCTGTGGAACACAGCAACGTACAGCCCACTCAGGATCTGAATGACAAAACTGGCAAACACAATCCAGTCAGCCCAGCTGGTGACTTTTTTCACCTTCGGGTCAGTCAAGCGCCGGGTGATAATCGAGACGAGTCCCACCATCGTGAGTAGTGCCGCTATGAATGCGCTCCCTTCAAGGATATAGAGCCGCAGCGGATGGCTATTCCACGTGAGTACTTCGCGCGGAATCAGGAATGCGATCAAATGACCGGCAAGAACCGTGATAATCCCGAAATGAAATGGAACCAATCCCCAGAAATGGTGCTGGTTTTCAAGAAACTGTGACGACAGCGATGAGAAGGTAAACGCTTCGGTACGGTACCGGCGGATCGAGACAAGGAGAAAGATGATGACCGCGACGTACGGGAACACAATGAAGAAAATCTGATCAAGGAAAAATGGTCCTGTGCTAATCATTGTTATACTCCTGCATATGATGATGCATAATGCGACAGTAGTTCCTTGAGAGCGGAGAGGATGTTTTCGTAGGGACTTGAATCCTCGGAAAATCCGGCGATCATCTTGTCGAGAGCTTTCAAGACATTCGTCGAGATAAAACTGCTTCCCTCAAGGGGATCCATTCTTGCGAGCGCCTGGAGGACATGAGAGAGGTGATCAGGAAGTTCAGTGGACTCCTCAATGTGCAACCGGTACAGCAGACTGCGCATGGATACGAGAAACGCGCCGCGTTCATATGTCTCGCCATAGAGATGCCATCCAACCTCGAGGCTGCTGATTGGATTAATATCAAATGTCCTGGTATAGAGCTCTTCGAGTTGAGCGGTGGTGAGATTTCTTGTCGCAATGGCAAATTCCTGGATCTTCTTCGCGATCTCCGCGGGGATGTCATTGAGTGCAGCGATAGCCTTGCTGCATCGGCCCAATCGTTCATCGTGATCCCCGGAAGGGTACACAAGCAGCCTTGACAGGGCTTCAAACGCTTCAGCATACTCCTTCATCACAGACCTCGTTCGGGTGATTCCGTAAAGCCGAAGCCAACCGATGCTTTGTGTTCAGCCGGATCGCGCATCATTTCGATGGCCTCTTCCCGATGCATCGGTGGAATAACGAACCTGTCTTCGAACGTACAGAGGGAGGTAAGCTGATAAATTGCTTCTGCCTGTTCGACGGTGCAGTCGGCCTCACGCAGCATTCGTTCGGCGACGTCCATCTTGATGTCACCGACGGTCACCGAACGGCGATAGGTGCGCACGGCCTTTTGCTTTTTCAGTGCGTACATCACCTTCCCCTGATGGCCCGCACCGAAAAGGTTGGCAAGGAACTGCATTGGCACCCGCGCCTGCTCGATATCATGAAAGAACTCATCCGACACGCTGCTGACCGTATCGTCGTTGCGGTTTGCCATGACAGGAGACATCGGCGGCACGTAGTAGAGCATTGGCATTGTCCGGAATTCAATGTGTGGAGGAAGAGCGATCTTCCACTCCTTGACAAACTTGTACACCGGGGAGGCCTGCGCCGACTCGATGACCGAATCATGAATTCCATTTTGCCGTGCCGCTGCAATGACGTTCGGATCATGAGGATTGAGAACGATCGAGCGATGGCCATCGATAAGCTGATCATCGGGCAGTTTTGCAACTTCCTCAATTCGATCAGCGTCGTACAAAAGAACTCCGAGATACCGAATGCGGCCGACGCAGGAATGAAAACACGCAGGCGCTTGTCCGGTTTCCAACCGAGGGTAGCAGAGAATGCATTTCTCCGATTTTCCGGTCGACCAATTGTAAAAAGTTTTTTTGTACGGGCACGCTGCGACGCAAGCTCTCCAGCCCCGGCATCGCTTCTGATCGATCAACACAATTCCATCTTCACCCCGTTTATAGAGCGCTCCTGACGGACATGCAGCGACACAGCTCGGGTTCAGGCAATGATTGCAGATACGGGGAAAATAGAAGAAGACGAGGCGCTCGATAGCCGAAAGCTGCATTCGCTGTTCTTCGGTGAGCCCCTGCAAGTTCGGGTCGTTTTCCGCGTAGATAGGAGAACCACCCAGATCATCGTCCCAGTTCGGGCCCGCTTCGACATTGATATATTCTCCTGTGACCATAGAGATCGGGCGGGCCGTCGGTTGGTCAGAACCCTCAGGAGCATTGAGCAACTCATCGTATTTATATGTCCACGGTTCGTAGTAATCATCCATGCTCGGCATGGATGGATTGTGGAAAATGTTGGTAATGGTTTTCGCCTTGCTGGTTGATTTCAGTTGCAGCTTCCCATCCTTGAGCTCCCAGCCACCACGGTATTTTTCCTGGTCCTCCCATTTGGTTGGAAATCCGGTACCCGGCTTCGTCTCCACGTTGTTCCACCACATATACTCCGTGCCTTTGCGGTCCGTCCAGATGTTCTTGCACGCGATGCTGCACGTATGGCACCCGATGCATTTATCCAGGTGGAAGACCATCGATATTTGTGATCGTACATTCATTGTGTGTCCTCCTACCAGATAAGCTCGGGAAGTTTTCGCACCAGAATCTGCGTATCGCGATTAGAACCAGTTGGTCCCCAATAGTTGAAATGATAGGTGAACTGACCGTAACCGCCTATCATGAGATTGGGTTTTAGTCGTGTCCGTGTGAGACTGTTGTGGCCACCTGCACGGCGATTATTCCGCATCGGTGATTTTGGTACTGAATAGGTTCTCTCCGGAGAATGATAGATGATGCAGATTCCCCGAGGAATCCGGGCGCTCACGGCAGCACGCGTGACGACAACGCCGTGATCGTTGTACACCTCTACCCAATCGTTGTCATTGACACCAAGATCCGCGGCGTCCTTGTCATTGATCCAGAACGGTTCCACTCCGCGAGAGAGAGTGGTCATGCGTTGATTGTCACCAAACGTCGAGTGAATATGCCACTTGCCATGAGGGGTGAGAAAATTCAGCATCTTCGTCTTTCCTCCGTTGGTTGAAAAACGGAGATCGGCGTACTCTGTCGCCCCAGGTTTTGGTTTATAGGTCGGAAGGTGCTCCCCAAACTGAATGTACGCCGGATGATCCAGATAAAAATGTTGTCGTCCAGTCAATGTGCGCCATGGGACGTTGGCTTCGACGTTATAGGTGAACGGTGAATACGCCCGGCCGTTTTCCGTTAGCCCAGACCACATCGGACTGTTCAGAAGACGGAAGGGTTGTCCCTGCAAGTCACGATAACTGAGTCGCCGCCCGCGGTTTTTTTCCGCCAGGTGTACTAATGGAAGTCCGACTTTTTCCTCCATGTTCTTGTAGGATCGATAGGCGAGCTCTCCGTTCGTCACTGTCGCAAGGTGGAGGATAGCGTCACAGACATGCACATCTTTCTCGAGCGAAGGATACCTCACGCCATCGAAGTTCACTGTCGGACCGGTGATGAGCATTTGATCGTAGAAGTCGTCGATGGAGTACTTGGTGCCGTGTGCACCGAGGCCGTTTTGTCGGACGAGGGGTCCGAGTGAGACGTATTGGTTGTACACATTCTTGTAGTCGCGCATTACAATCGATAGCTGAGGCATCGTCTTTCCGGGAATTGCATCGACTTCGCCGTTGATCCAATCCTTGATTGCCGGTTGGGCGATTTCCGCGGCTGAATCATGAGCTAGCGGCGTCGTCACGAGATCTCTTACTGGCGTCGGGAAATGCAGCTCGGCTAACTCTGAGAACTTCTTGGCGATCGCTTTAAAAATGTCCCAATCGCTCTTCGACTCCCAACAAGGGGGCACAGCCGCCGAGAGCGGGTGAATGAAGCTATGCATGTCAGTGGAATTCAGGTCCGACTTCTCGTACCAGGTTGCCGCCGGCAGGACGATATCAGAATATAGGGCTGAAGTGTCCATGCGGAAATTCAGATCAACTACAAGATCCATCTTTCCATGAGGCACTTTATCATGCCAGACTACTTCTTTGACAGACTCCTTGGCCATGTCCTCGGCAATGGCGTTGTCATGAGTCCCAAGATAATGACGGAGAAAATATTCATGACCTTTGCTGCTTGCCATCAGAGCGTTACCGCGCCAGATATACCACACGCGTGGCCAGTTTTCCGGGGCGTCAGGGTCTTCAACAGAAAACTTCAGGTCCCGTGATTTGAGGCGCCGCACGGTCTCCTTGATGATCTCCTCTCCAGTCTTTTTCCCTTTCGCTTCCATATCCTGCACGAGGCGAAGGCTGTTCTCGTTGAATTGAGGATAGAAGGGGAGCCAACCGTTACGGACAGCTTTTACCTGCACATCCATCGTATGGCCTTGTGCAAGGGAGCCTTCTTCCTGCCTCATCGGGACTGTATGATAATCGGTGAACTCTTTTTCATAGCGCCACTGATCGGTGTGCACGTAATGCCAGCTCGGTGCATTCTGTTGACGCGAAGGCCCATACCAGTCTTTTGCGAAAGCAATCGCACCCCACGGCTCACCCGGCGCTAATTTTTCCTGGCCGACGTAGTGTGCGAGTCCGCCCCCGTTCACACCGACACACCCGCAGAACATCAACGCGTGAATGCCGGCCCGGTACATGAGGTTGCCGTGGTACCAGTGGTTGATTCCGGCGCCAATGATGATCGTGCATTTGCCATTCGTATGGAGCGCGGTGCTCCCCCACTCACGGGCGAACTGGAGAAGATCTTTGCGCGCAATGCCGGTGTACTTTTCCGACCATGCGGGGGTATACGGCTTGTCTTCGCTATCGTAGTCAACAGGGTAATCACCTTTCAGGCCGCGGGGGACCCCGTATTGAGCCATGAGAAGATCATAGACAGTCGTGACCGCAATCTCTTTGCCGTCATGACCGACAAGAATCTTAACCGGTACGTGACGCGTATGACTTGATGCTTCTCCAAAATTATCGAAACGAATCGGCACCGTCTTCTCAGCACCCTTGAGAAAGGTGAGTTGCGGACTGATATCGGTCTGGTCGACTCCATCTTTCAACAGGAGATTCCATTTTCCTTTTTCCTGACCCCATCGAAAACCGGAACTGCCCAGCGGCATTTTCGGACTCTTGGTCTTTTCATCCCACATGAGGAATTTCCATTCACCATTCTCTGCGTCCGAGTATTTGGTGATTCTGTTGGCCCGCAGCATTTGACCGGCTTCATAGACGCCGCTTTCTTCCTTCAGCTCGACGAGATAAGGCGCGTCAGTGTATTTTTTTGTGTAGTCGATGAAATATGGTACTTGTTGTTCGTGGTGAAACTCCTTGAGGAGGACGTGGTTGACGGCCATCCACCATGCACCATCCTGGCCCGCATTGATCGAGACCCACTGATCTGCATATTTGGCGACCTGACTGAAATCCGGGGAGAAGACGTACATCTTTGTACCGTTGTGCCTCGCTTCGGCGGCGAAGTGGCAATCAGGCGTGCGTGTCATATTCAAGTTCGATCCCATGACGGCCAAGAGCTTTGCGTTGTACCAGTCGGCCGATTCCTGCACATCTGTTTGTTCGCCCCATGTCTCGGGGGAAGCAGGGGGGAGATCACAATACCAATCATAGAAGGAGAGGGAAATTCCACCGAGCAACTGCATCAATCGTGCACCAGATGCATAGCTCACCATGGACATCGCTGGAATAGGAGAGAACCCTGCGATTCGGTCAGGGCCATGTTCCTTGATGGTGTGAACATTTGCCGCTGCCGCGATCTCCAGCGCTTCATCCCAGCTTGCCCGTCGGAAACCACCTTTGCCACGTGCTCTTTGCCAGCGGGCGCGCGATTCCGGGTTTTCGACAAGAGAGCGCCATGCCTCCACGGGATCCTCGTGTTCAGCCCGTGCTTTCCGCCAGAGATCGAGCAAGGCGCCGCGAATATACGGGTACTTTACACGTAACGGACTGTAGAGATACCATGAAAACGAAATCCCTCGTTGGCAACCCCGTGGCTCGTAGGGGGGCAATCCATGTTCGAGCATCGGATAGTCAAGCCCTTGCATTTCCCATGTCACGATGCCGTCTTTCACATGGATCATCCAGGTGCAGCTTCCCGTGCAGTTGACTCCGTGGGTACTACGGACGACTTTGTCATGCTGCCATCGATTGCGATAGAACTCTTCCCAGCTGCGAAGCTGGGCATCGTCCTCATCTTTGATCCAGGGAATTTTTTGGTGATCACTCATGGACAGCCTCCATTCTTTTTTCGCGAACCAGGGCGCGGCGGACAGTCTTCAAACGTTTGTTCCAAATAATGTCAAATATTGCAAGCATTAAGAGCGTACCACCAAGACCGACCAACACGAAATTCAACCGGGCTGTCGATGGATCTTCCGGATTGCGCTGTAACGTGTTCTGGAAATAGGCCACCAGGGGAAGGACTTCTTCCGCATCGATCGGGTGTTCTTTGAATAACGATTGCATTGTGGGCGTTGCCGGTGCGGTGAGCCAGGTCGAAAGAGTTTTACGACCTCCATAGCGCTCCATCACGGTGGTCAGATCAGGTGCAAGGCCACCACCGCCGAACCCTCCGAGGCCCTGTACACTGTGGCACGCGATGCATGATGTACCGCCATTCTTTAAACTGACGGCGCCGGTGAAAATGTTCTTTCCCAGAATGACATCTTGTGCGGTAAAGGGGCGCTCACTGATTTTGACACCCTGGAATTGAGATTTTTCGAGTATCGATTCTGCATTGATCAAATCAAGAAGCGCCTGGGCACGCTGGGGAGTCATTCCCGGGAACGGAGGCATCACCACACCACGTGCTTCCTCTCTCAGTTGATTTGCATACCTGTCTCCGCTTTCAACAACGCCACGGGGATCGACAATAAATTTTATGAGCCATTCCCGCTCCGCACGCTTCGACACATCCTTCAGGTCAGGGCCTGTCAACCGACCGCCGCCGATAGTATGGCAGCTGATGCAGTTTTGGCGAAAAAAGTCTACTGCCTCCTGCGAAAAAGCATCCGGGGCAACAATTTCTGAGACAACAGCAACAGTGACTGTTATCCAGAATCGACGGGATCGACTATGTTTGCTAGTGCTCATGATGGCTCTCGCTTAACGCGCATATCATTTTTGCGCATCGGGAAAAATGAGTTGAATGGATTCGTCGTGAATGGAGAATATTTTCGATCTGGTGTTAACGTGATGACCTGGGATTGGTGGAGCTCACGTTGGTGATTTCAAGAAGTATGATGTTGCCGTCGCGGGCATGATCAAATCGCTATTTACTCCTCGCACATCCACCAGACATAACCGCAGAAGGCTAATTCAGACATCATTGACCGCAATTGGTGTGCCGTGAGAAAGAGTCGAGGACTTTGGTTTTTATGAGGAAAGAGAGGGTTCTTCCACGCTCACTTTCTCATTCTTGCAATTGTCAATTTGGATTTTTCCTAGAAATGGGAGTTGAGGGTCTGGTATTCAGGTGCGGCGTGAATGCAGTAGAAGTTCGGGGGCAGGATGAGTCCGACGGTGAGAGAAGTTCATGCACTGCTTACCTCGGTGTGCAATTTCTCTTTCACAGGAAGGGAACCATTCCAAGATAAATGCGTCAGTTAGGGGGAACGAAGCATTTGGCATCTTTCACGGCGAGATTTACCATGAAAAACAAATCTAATTGAAAAAGACCTTCCTGATACTGTTCGACAACAGCGGGTACACACGGTTCATGCAAATGCACCGTAATCAGGTTGTTCACGCCGAAGAGACAGTAGTTGAACTGTTATCGTCGATCATTTCCTCTACGAAAGCCCCAATGACCTGTATGAAATCAGTGGTGACTCTGTCAGTTTCTACGTCGATTCGGACGAGAATCCTGGAGTGCGAACGAGGCATGGAACCAGGTTAATCTGGTTTCTTCAACTTTTCGAAGGCGCGGAGCAGAGCTTGCACGTGAATCCTTTTCACTCCCAATGCAAAAATTGTACGCAGTATCTTCAACTGGAACTGAAGGCTGTTGTTCATCATTGCGAGGCCGTGTTTACCAAGGTGCACGGATTCCCGAAAATAGCAGGCCGGATGTTATTCTTGCTCATCGATTGCTCAAGAACTCCGTTAATGCAAGTGAGTTCGTAATTGTTACTTCAGGGTTCTTTGATGACGTCGATGTCGGCGCCGAGGGGGGCAAGGTGGCAATTGGAAAATTGCGGTGGTTTCGGCGAAATAGGCGTTCTCGTTTGCTATCCGCGGGACAAATGTTCTTTTGACCCGATGCAAACAGCCTGATCAGCCCGAATTCGTCAACACCGGAGCTGGATTGGACACCAGATTTTCCTAATATTTTATCTCGAGCTAGGGAACTATTTTACTTCTCGCCCGTCAATTGAGAAAGACATGCAAACCCCTTGTACCGAACATACTGCCGAAGAACGAAAGCAATTCAAGGAAGCTCTACTCCCATTTCTCGATGATCTATTTCGAGTGGGGGTTGAGCTTTGCAAGTCCAAATCGGAAGCTGAAGAACTCGTGTCAGAAACCGTGGTGAGAGCATGTGAAAACTTCTCCTTACTTCGGGATCGATCAAAAGCAAAGCAGTGGTTGCTGAGAATACTCACCAATGTGTTTATCAACAAATGCAGAAAGAAAAGTATTCGAAATGAAGTACAGTATGATGAGTCCTCCGACGATGAACAACAGTTTTCACTTTTTGACGAACTTTCACAGCCTTTTTTCTGGTGGGGAAACCCGGAGAGGGAAGTCATGAACCGCTTTCTGGATGAGGACCTCCGGCGTGCATTGAGTGCTCTTCCAGAACAATCCAGATCGATTGTGGTTATGTGTGATGTGGAGGGATATACCTATGAGGAAATTGCTGAATTATTGAATACACCCATCGGCACAATTCGGTCTCGCCTCTCGAGAGCGCGCAGTCAGTTACAGCGACATCTCTTCAACCATGCAGTGGACAGAGGGTGGGTTGCGAAAAGAGATGAACGTCAAAAGAGGAAAATCACAAATGAAAAATGAAAAGGCAAAAGATATTGATTGCCGTGAAGCGCTAAAGCTGATCGCGGCTTATGTTGACAAGCAGGATGGAGAGCATGATCGACAAAAACTGGAAAAGCATCTGAATTCTTGTCAACATTGTTTTGACCGAGTGGAATTTGAGAAGCTTCTCAAGAGTCGACTGGGTGGATTGAAGCTTGATACCTCGACAATGAAAGTCAGCCCGAAAATCAAGCGCCTCCTCGAGGATCTGTAAGAAGCTTACAAAGACGCTGTCACGTTCATTTACATATTCAACAATGGAGTTACACGCATGGCCATCGTATTGCCCACCAAAGACAAAGCAGAACTTCGCAGAAGGATCCTTGCCGCGGTGCAGCAAATGTACGCGGAAGTTGCAAGTTTTCCATCCCGAGGTTTCCATTTTCCTACCGGGCGAAAAGCCTGCGAGTATGTGGGGTATCCTCAATCTGAACTTGACAGCATTCCCGCGACTGCATTGGAGTCATTTGCAGGTGTCGGTTATCCATTTGTCGCCGAAGTCCTTCATCCCGGGAAAGCCGTTCTGGATGTTGGATCCGGTTCGGGTACGGATCTTATCAATGCGGCACTTCACGTTGGCCCTGAAGGGAAAGCGTACGGAGTCGATCTTACCGAGGAGATGATTTCGAAGGCACGAGAGAACGTTGCGATAGCCGGACTCGGCAATACGGAGGTTCTCACTGGAAACGCGGAATCGTTGCCGTTGGAAGATTCATCTGTCGACGTTGTGACAAGCAATGGGGTGATCAATCTCGTTCCCGACAAACGCCTTGCCTACCGTGAGATTCATCGAGTATTGAAAGACGGGGGCGAGATTCAAATCTCCGATATTGTTCTGGCCAAAGAGATCTCCGAAAAGTCGAAAGCGAATCCGCAACTCTGGGCAGAGTGTATTGTCGGTGCGCTTCCGGAGGAAGCGTATCTAGAGGTGATTCGTGGGGCGGGATTCGAAGATGTGAAGGTCCTCAGCAGAATCGATTACTTTGACAAGAGCGACAGCGAATCGACGAAGAAGGCTGCGAACCAATTTGGTGCCTCAAGCATCACAGTGTACGCGCGAAAGAAATAACCCACCGACGTTTACAGAAAAACAAAAGGGTTTGGCAACACCAACCCTTTTCGCTTTATCGTCCGAACAATTCCTATTTCACCAGCACCATTCTTCGTGTGCTCGTAAAGTTGCCCGCCTGCAGCCTGTAGAAGTATGTTCCGCTCGAGAACCCCACCGCATTCCAGGTCACCGAGTAAGCCCCCGTGTGCTTTTCTTCGTTGATGAGAGTTGCCACCTCCCGACCAAGCAAATCATACACACTGAGTGTCACAAACCCGAATTCCGCAATGCGAAATCCGAAATGCGTTGTCGGGTTAAAGGGATTGGGATAATTCTGATCCAGCGAAAATGTCAGAGGCGTGTTGAAAGCAGGGACGCTCGTTGGAGCAGAGATAAATCCGTAGTACACGTCTTCTTCACTGTTGAACGTTGCTGCCCAGGCGAGATGGGCTCCCGAAATATCAGACACCATATGAAAATAGTCTCCCATCTTTTGCTGCTGAGGCCAGCCGACGTGCGGATCAAAACTCTGTGAGAGCCGTTGATTGGATGACCAGGTGAGTCCGTTATCCATAGAATAGGAGTAGTAAAGCGAGGAGAGGTATGTTCCCGGATCGTCTCGCGTATCGAGCCACACAACATCAATGCGTCCGTTCGGTGCGACCGACATCGTTCCGAACCACTGCCACGCACTTGTTGAGGAGTCGTCATTAATCCTGACCGGTGAACCCCACGTTGTGCCGCGATCTGTGCTTCGAATAAAATACACATCGAGTAAGTCGGTGCCGGGTGGATCGACAGAAGAAAGGAGATACACTGTATTGGAATCCGGTGCGCATGCAACATTCATCTGTCCCAACAATCCGCCGGGATTTGGTCCTGCGTATGCAGTATAACTTCCCCCCATGTCCACCTGTCGAGAAAACTCAAACACCGAAGCGCTCGCAGAATCATACAAATCCGAAGATCGTGCAACCACAAAGAGTCCATTGTTAAATGAGCGACCGGCGGCATAGACGGCGCCGTCGGCAGCAGCGGCAATCGTCCCGCGGCCCGGGTTTCCCGGTACATTGATTAACGGATGAAAAAAACCGCCCCTGTCAAACGACCTCGTCAAAACGATGTTTGTTGCAACGTCATCGCGGGAGAAGCAGTAGATGTTGTTATTGCCTGGACCGCCGGTTTTGTCGATCATCATCCATCCTTTGTCTCCCCCATATGCCGGTACACCTGCTGACCACGAACTGCCCCCATTGGTTGATTTAAAAACTTCACAGGTGTAGCTTCCGCTTGTGGAGAGACTATAATAGTAGAAGTGGCCTTCATCGTCGGTATCGAGCACGGGGTCGGAGCGGAAGACTCCCGGTTCGATAGCGCCGGGGAATGTCCAGGACTGACCTCCATCGGTGGTATAACTATATCCCGCCTGCCGGAAGCTGTTATTGACGTCATCAAACTGACGCCAACCGATCACGATGCCGTTCGGGTTCGTCGGATCGACGGCAATAGATGGTTCGTTTGCCGCATCACCGACGATGTTCATGCCAAGTGAATCGACATTGACCTGCGCAAAAAAAAAGTTTCCCGACTTCACACGCAGGCTTGGAGTCCGGAGCTGCCCTTGCCGCACACCAGGTTGGTACACACCCCCCGCATTTTCATCCGGGTCATTTGGCCGCTCCTGAGCGGAAACTCCGAAGGGGAATAGCAAGAGAACGCAAAAGATGAAGGGGCGGATTCTCTGGATCATAGCGGCACCATGAGTTGGTAGCATTTCGTTGGAGGGAGGCAACTGCACGAAACTCCTTTATTCTACTTAATTTGACTTCATCAATCAAGGCTCTCAGAAGAACCGAGGATTCGAGCGTCTTTGCGACTTCATTTCACTTTCAGTACATTGTTCCGTGTTCATTACAGTCGGAGGTGACCCATGAGAGCAATCTGGAAAGGCCATATTCGGTTTTCGCTTGTGACGATTCCGGTGCGCATTTACAGCGCGATTGACACAGAGCAGAAAATCAGCTTTAACCAGCTTCACAAGAAGGATAATGGTCCGATCGGCTATGACAAGCGCTGCAAGAAATGCAACGCTATTGTCAAGGGAGAGGAGATTGTCAAAGGGTACCAGTACGAGCCTGACCAGTATGTGATTGTAGAAAAAGAAGACATTGAGAAGATCAAATTAAAGAGCACGAAGGTGATTGAGATCGAAGGGTTCATCGACGAAGCGGAAGTCGCCCCGACGCTCTACGAGGCACCGTATTTTGCCGGCCCGGACGGGGAGGTTGCATCAAAAGCCTATGGTCTGCTCGTTGAGACATTAAAGAATACCGGCAAACGAGGCGTGGGCAAAGTTGTTCTTCGAGATCGTGAAGATGTCGTGATGATTTCTCCGATGGAGAGGGGACTGGTTTTGTATCGTCTTCGCTACCCGAACGAAGTTCGGAATATCGGCGAGGTTCCCCTGGCGAACGGCAAGGTGACTGACAAAGACCAGTTGAAGCTGGCCCGGACTCTTGTCGACTCCATGTCAAAGAAGTTGAAGGACATCGAATTGAAAGACACGTACAACGATGCCCTCCGTGATGTGATCGAAGCGAAGATCGAAGGGAAGGAAGTGGTGACGGTGGTGGAGGAACCCAAACCGATTGTCGACATTATGACGGCATTGAAGCAGAGTATCGATCAGGCAAAAGATCAGAAGAAGCCAATGGTGAAGGCTGTGGGTAAAGCAAAGAAAGCGAAGACGGAGACAAAGGCGCCCAAGACGAAGAAAAGAAAATCGGCGTAACAGAATTTAGAACGAAATGGGAAACATACTTCAATTTTCATCACCAACACCGCCGAAATTCGGCTTCGAAAAAGTTCGGAAACGAAGTCGTTCTGCTTCAGGGGCAAGAGATCAGCTCAACCTCTTTGGACATGCGAAAGCTTCCCCGGGAAAAGTTCTCCGGCTTACGACAGACCTGTCTCCGTTCGAGGATGCCCTGCGACTGGATGAAAAAGAGGATCCACGCGCAGCCAAAGCATACAGGAAATCGATTGACGACGGTGACTGTGTCGCGGATGCGTATTGTAATCTCGGGATTCTGGAATCGCGTGCAGACAACGCGCCCAAAGCATTTGATTGTTTCACCAACTCGTTGAAGCACGATCCACGGCATTTCGAATCGCACTACAACCTGGGTAATCTGTACTTTGAAGAGAGCAACTTTCGACTTGCCCGGATGCATTATGAAATTGCCATCGAGCTCGATCCGACTTTTACGAATATCTATTTCAACCTCGGCCTCGTGCATGCGCTGTCCGATGACTTGAAGGCTGCAGTTAATGCGCTCGGCATGTATCGTAAGCTCGCCCCGGCGGATGAAGCGCGCAAGGCCGACCAGCTTCTCGCGAGCCTCAAGCTCTCGATGACAAACTTGCGATGATCTGGTTCTGGAGTGCCGGAGTATCTTGGAGCATCTGAGAGCAGAAGAATCTTCTCCCCCCGACAACACCATCCGACCACGGTGCAGCGGGTCGACCACACCTGAAGAAGAAGGCGATGTTCTCACGGTTGCTGAGAACGATGTCGACACGTCTCTCATCCCTCGCTATTATGTCATTCTCCTCGACGACAACGATCACTCCTACGACTATGTAATTGAAATGCTGATGGATGTGTTCGGGCACAGTCAGGCTGCAGCGTTCGACATGGCGTGCACAGTGGATAAAGAAGGAAGGGTGATTGTCGACACGACACACAAGGAACGAGCAGAGATGAAGCGGGATCAGATTCACGCGTACGGCGCCGACTGGCGAATTCCTCATTGCAAGGGTTCCATGTCCGCCATCGTCGAGCCGGTTGAGTAATTATAACCGCAGATACGCCAGCACAGCCCTCATCAGTTGATCCCGTTGTTTCTGTTGCACGATAGTTTCAAACGGAAATCCGCAAACAAGCACTCCATATGCATTCCTGAAGCCTATTGCCGCAACGAATTCGTTTTCCTGATAGCGCAACAGAACCGTACCCCCTCCAACCGGGAGAAAAGTACCAGGCGACTCTACCGCGTATATCGAATCGTTGAGAATTGTGTTGAACCGGAAGGATGAAGACTTCATAAAGGTTGAATCAACCGAGAATACGACGCCATTGCGCGACGCATGATTGGTGATGAATTCTCCATGCAGAACTTCACGCGCAAACGCTGCATCAAGACTGTCCGCGCCGGCTGAAAAAAGGTCTGCGAGAACATACGCCCCGGTTGCAAGGAGTTTCCCACCCGCGTTGCAATACCGTCGTATCCTCTCCTGAAGCAGTTTCGGGAATGCAGAAAACCGGATTCCTCGCGAGGAGTCGCGCTGTTCAGGTGACCAATAGGTTGATCGTTCTTCGCCAAGGATGAGATCGACGAACCGATATTCGCGGAGATCGACAAGCGAATCCATGACTGCTTCATCACTACAGGAGGCAAATGAGTATCCATTCGCTCGTAATGAGAGTCCATGAATGAAGGGGAAGTCGAACGTATTGCCTGCACTCTTTTCTGTCTCGTGGTCTGCGTAGCTCGCCCCGTGTCCTGGGGCGTCGTTAAAGCGGTATGGAGACGATGGCCGGAAATCGAATTGCCTTCCGGTGAAGCCAAGATCATATTTATACGGAACCCCGGTATCTTCCTCCCCTACGAATCCACGGAAATTCGGAACATCTACTGACGTCGGTCCACTGACACGGTCAAATCCGTTTACGATTAATAATGGGAATGTCCCGTTTTTCATCCAACAAATGGAAAGAATCTCCGACGGAAAACTCTCCCCCCCTTCGTTTACGGCCGTGATTTTGAAACTGTAGACCGTTCCGGGGATGAGATTCGCAATAGCGGCGACAGTATCGTTGACAAGAATGCCGTTGTCAAACCCATCATTGTTCTTCCGCTGGTATAGGACGTAACGGTCGGGGAGAGCCGATGGTTCAAGAGGATCAATCGCTGGCCGCCACCGCAAGGTGGCTGTACCGTTAGGCAAAAGTTCGGACCGAAAATGTGTGACCGGAAGTGGTTGAACGATGGAGGGAGTTCTGTATTGAACGGAAAGAAACCGGAGAATACCTTTGTAGATCGAGCGCGCCACATCGAAACGAAATCCTGGATCGAGCGCGAATCTCATGTCAGCGAAGTTCTGATGTGAGAGAAGTTCGAGAAGAAGCGACGGGACGTTCGGTCTGGTTGCCTCGCTGTAGCGAGCATCGCGAAGTTGACGGCGGGTCCATGCCGGCGAGTAGAGCGATCGGATGTCATCGACGATTTGGGTCTGGACGATGTCCGCCAGATCCCGATTCGCCATCCGCGAGACACTGTCTGGAAACACGGCTGCGGTATCATTGCCGGTACTGCTGTAAATTGCGAGTGTTCCTATGATCGAGTCATTCTGCGTAATGCCGGCGTCCGTGTGAAATGCAAGCGAGAGGTCAATGGGAATGTGAAGTCCGGAAGCGCTGCGATCCTTGTTCGGTCCGAATGGCGCTCCATTGAGAAAGTTGACGTACTCACCCCTGCTCACATAATCATCGTTATAGTCATTCTTATCGCTGTTGAAACTGTACACGAGCGTATCCGGCATTCCCGCATATTGAAGGTAATATCGCCCCGCCTCCATGTATTTTGGACGGCCGCTCGTTCTTCCTCCTCGCTGCACGATACCCAATCCTCCGCCAAAGCGGACCGCGTCCGCGGAGACGATTCGCCCATCGTGAACACTTTCGTTCGAGAGGACAACCTTTTGCTTTCGCGGATGATTCCCGGAGTGAAACCGAAACGTTCCCAAATATATCCACGTACCACCACCGATCTGTTGGTTCACACTAAATGACGTGACTCCTCCCGCGTGGTACACCTGATAGCGTGCGTCTTCCACATTAAACTCCGATGACGAGTACGACACGTAGACCGCATATTCACCATCGTTTGGGATTTGCGGCGTCCATGATATACTTGCAGATGCGATCGTATCCGATGATGTAAACCTGAAGGTCCCCTGCTGAAATGGGTTAAGCCCGGATGGATAGGGCAGTGTGCCGATGGCAAAGCCCGGGCTGTCTCCGGTAATCCATGCAAATCGCTTGCGATTGAATTTTTCAGAATACGAACGCGAAGGCGCATCATTGTCCACTACGACCTCATGGACTTGCGTATCCCGTTCGCGCGGAACGAACACCTGTGCCTCGGCGTTTTCAAGCATTGGAATGAGGAATGGAATCGTGAATGACATGGGAATGAGATCTTCCACACTCTGGAACAGCCGCGGTCGCTGCCACTCCCACCTGTTTTCCTGGACATCAAAGTACCAGCCATGACTGTGCCAGAGGACAATATTTCTTCCCTGCAAACCGGCGGAGGGTGAATAAGGAGCATTCAATTTTGTGATGAGCTGTTGTGGTCGGACAAGCGGAAGGAGTGGAAGCCTGGAGTAGTCGTAGAGAGACGAATCAGCGCGGAAGAAATTTGGAATAAACGCCGCGAGTGGACGTTCGTCACTGAGCAAGGTGAACTGAAAACCCTGGTAGTACCCACGGAAGAACGTATCGATGACCGTTTGAAAACTCTTCAGGGTCTCCTGACGAATGGGAGATGCAACATACTCTTTGCTGAACTTAATACGGACCATATTATTCAGGGAATCGACATCGATCGAATCAACGGTGGTCTTCGGAGGAAGTGAAAGGGGCAACGTATTTGACCGCACCGCTTCCTTGAATATTGCCACCTTTTCTTGAACGGTGGGGGGAGGTGCTTTGGTGGGTAACGTGCTCGGGCACCCGACAAGAATGAATGAGGCGATGACAAGAACAAGGAGGTCGCGGGATCGGATCATACAACGAGCAAGTGGAAATCGGGGTGGGTCATGGTTATGAAGACAAGGTAAGAAAAAGTCCTCTGTGTGCAAACGGATAAGGAATCCTCTCTTGTTTCTGTGGGGACAAATATATAGATTCGGGCAGAAGCGAAAAAGGTCGTCACGCATGGACAATACCGAAAGATATTATCTGAAGGAGTTGAACGATGAACTACGAAGATGATGAGCTTGATGACTCAGAGGTGTATTACTGTTCCGAGTGCGACGAAGAAGTGTCGCGGCGTGATAAGGTGTGTCCTTTTTGCGGCGCTGATCTGAGTGACGACGAAGACCTGAAGGATTTACAGGACGAGATCGTCGAGATCAAGACCTTTACGAATGACATTGATGCTGAGATTGCCCGAGACCATTTGGTTACCGCCGGTATTAAGGCGTTCATCTCCAGTGACGATGCTGGCGGCATGGTGCCGATGAGGGCGGGCGTCCGGCTGATGGTGTTGGAAAGCGAAGCCGACAAGGCTCGCGAGGTTCTTGATGCGATGGATATCGAGTAGGTTTGTACCTCCCGGGGATCGCGGTGCTCCCGCCGTTCATCAAAAATGAATCCCTCCCTTTAACTTGCGTCCTCCCTCAGCAGTCCTTATTGTTTAGAACAAAATCTTTATTCATACGAGGATGGAATGGAATCAACTGTTGAGAAAATGGAGTTCAAGAGTGAGCTTCGCCAGGTTTTGCATATTATCACCCACTCTCTTTATTCCCACAAAGAGGTCTTTCTAAGGGAACTCATTAGTAACGCCAGCGATGCGATTGATAAGATCAGGTTCAACTCAATCAGCAATGAGACGACGCCGTTGGAGGGAAACCGCGACTGGAAAATCAAGATCAGTGTTGCAAAGGACGCGCGAACGTTGACCATAACGGATAATGGGATTGGTATGACGCGGGAGTCCATCATCGAAAATCTAGGGACTATTGCGAAGTCGGGCACAAAGGCATTTCTGGAAGCCCTAAAAGCAGCCGACGCGTCAAGTCGCCCCGATCTGATCGGACAGTTTGGCGTTGGGTTTTACTCTTCGTTCATGGTTGCGGACAAAGTCACCGTGATTTCGCGTATGGCCGGAACACCTGCATCGGAGGGGGTGCGATGGGAATCAGACGGGACGGGAGAGTTCACGGTCGAACAAGTCGAGAAGACGACGCGGGGGACGGATGTCATTGTGCATCTGAAGAAGGAGGAAGAGGAATTCCTAGATGAGTGGAAGATTCGCACCATCGTGAGACAATTCTCCGACTTCGTGGAACATCCGGTGGTGATGGACGTTGAGAAAAAGGAGGAGAAAGAAACCAAGACCGTCGAAGAGACACTGAATTCGCGCAAAGCGATCTGGCTCCGCCCGAAATCCGAAGTGACCGAAGAAGAGCACGAGGGATTTTACCAGCAAATCTCCCACAACTTCGACAAGCCGGTGAAGATTATTCACTACGCGGGTGAAGGGACGCACGAGTTCAAGGTTCTTCTCTACATTCCCTCGAAAAAGGCGTTTGACCTGTCTTTCGGCGATGCGAAGTTTGGCCCAAAGCTCTATATCCGCCGGGTGTTGATTATGGACAATTGCGATCAACTCCTCCCACCATATTTGCGTTTTGTGAAAGGGGTTGTGGATTGTGCCGACCTTCCGCTCAACGTCTCGCGGGAAATGCTCCAGCAAAACCCTATTCTCGAAAAAATCAAAAAGAATATTGTCTCCAAGATCTTGAAGACCCTGGAAGAAATGAAGAAGACGGAATACGACAAATACCTTTCATTCTTCAAAGAGCTTGGGAGTATTCTGAAGGAAGGGTTGAGCCGCGATTGGTCGAATCGTGAACAACTGGCTGATCTCCTTCTCATGGAATCCATTAACACCCCCAGGAACTCCTTTACAACATTCGAACAATACGTCGTCGCCATGCCCTCGGAACAAAAGGACATCTACTATCTCACCGGTGAGAGCCGGTCGCACATCGAACATGCACCATATCTTGAAGCATTGAAGGAAAAGGGGTGGGATGTGTTGCTCTTCACTGATCCCGTTGATGAGTTTATCCTTCCTTCCCTCCAAGAGTATAAAGCGAAGAAGCTTAAAGCCGCGGACAAGGCGGACGTTGAACTTCCGGATAAAAAGGAACACGCGGAGGATGTGAGGAATAAGTTTGCTCCTCTGCTGAGTACGCTGAAGGAAAAACTAAACGAAGTAAAAGAGATTCGTTTGTCCACCCGTTTGAAGGAGAGTGCATCGTGCCTGGTAAGTGAAGAAGGTGCCATTGGGGCGCATATGGAGCGACTGATGCAGCGAATGGGACAAATGGAACAGGCTGAACACGGGAAGCGAATCATGGAGTTGAATCCTGAGCATACCGTTGTGCAATCGATGCTTGCTTTGTTTTTGAAAGATGCCGCAGATGAGCGCCTTGAGAACTATGGCCGGTTGCTGTATGAGCAGGCAGTCATTGCTGAAGGCTCCAAGCTTTCCGACCCGTCCGCGTTTGCGCGGCGGGTGAATGAACTGATGGTGAACGATCTCGAACGCATGACGGGCAAGGCGGCAGACCAAGAGGTGAAAAACACATGACATGGATCCGCACGCTTTCGTTCGAAGAGGCCGACGAACGGCTTCGGAAAATCTACGGTCAGGTTCAAATGCCCGACGGACATATCGACAATATTCTCAAGGTACACAGCCTACGTCCGCAAACGCTCACCGGTCATTTGGCACTCTACAAATCAGCCATGCACAGCAAGCCAAATGCACTCACACCGCGCGAGCGTGAACTCGTTGGCGTCTGCGTGTCTCTCAGTAATGAATGTGATTATTGCGTGGAGCATCATCGTGCAGGATTAGCCCGGCATGTCAGAGATGAAGGGTTGGCCGGAAGACTAACGGAAGCGTCGCAGCTACAGGGAGACATATCGGTCTTGACGCCACGCGAACAGGAATTATGCCGCTATGCTCTCAAGCTCACGAGATCACCGGCTGCGATGAGAGAAAGCGACCTCGCTCCGTTGCGATCGGCTGGACTGGATCATGCAGGGATACTCGATTTGAATCAGATTGTTTCGTACTTTGCCTACGCAAACAGGACTGTCCTGGGCCTCGGCATTACCACCGACGGCGAACCTCTCG
Organism: Bacteroidota bacterium; assembly: GCA_036397975.1. Taxonomy (GTDB): domain Bacteria; phylum Bacteroidota; class Ignavibacteria; order UBA10030; family UBA6906; genus SZUA-287. Next base: position 2,025 of record DASWHW010000005.1, on the reverse strand, counting down.
GTCTTCATCCTGACGAAGATCGTGAGGGTTACGAACACGCGTAGCGGCTTCGACGGCGGCGCGACCGGAGATTTTTGCATGACTTTTGTGTACCGCTGGCTCACCGTTCTTCATATCACCTTCCTTCTCTTTCTCACCTACCTCGCTGATTCCGGAAAAGGAATGAGACTCTGGCTTGCCGTTGAAAGAATCCCGTATGGGGACAAGATCGGACATCTCCTTCTCATGGGACTCCTCGCATTCCTGGTGAACATGAGCCTCCGATGCGAGCGCATCAAACTGCTGAGCGTGTTGAAGGGAAGTGCTATTGTGTGGGTTCTTGTGACGCTGGAAGAGTGGTCTCAACTGTTGTTCTCCAGGAGATCTTTTTCTCTTCAGGATCTTGCTGCGGACTATATCGGCATTATCCTCTTCGGGCAGTTGGCCCTCTGGGTTTTCAATCGGTCGGAACGAAAGAATTCCCCTATCGGAATGTCCACCACAAGCTCAGCAGAATAAGAACGAGCACGACGCTCAGAACGGCATTGAGTTTGTTTCTATGTGCCGGCAGGGGCTCATTGCGGTCTATGCCGGCCAGAGAGACATTGCGCAACCGTTCCGGTGTGGGTGGTGCCGTGGCAAGACTGACCCCAACCAACACTGCGGAACAGACGATGAACAAAAACACTGCATAGTGCAGGAAATTGATTGTCGCAAGCCAGACAAGGATATCGTTCGAAAAAGGCGTGATCTTGTGTTGAAGTTCGGCCACAAACCGGAGGCCGCCGAGAACAAGCCCTGTCATCAGGGAGGCAACGGCCCCCGTCCCATTCCCCCGCTTCCACAGAATACCAAACAAAAAACATGCGGCAATCGGCGGCGAAACATACGCCTGCACGCTCTGCAAGTAGACATACATGCGTTCGTCACTCAACAGACCAATAAACGGAATCCACGCCAGACCCAGTAGCACCATGCCGATTGTGGCGAGTCGTCCAAAGCGAACGACCGACGCTTCATCTGCGTTTGGCCTAAATCTCTTGAAGATGTCGATGGTTAAGAGTGTGGAGGTGGAGTTGAACATTGCACTGAGCGAAGACATCAATGCGGCAAGGAGTCCCGCGACGACGATTCCTTTCAAGCCCGTTGGCAGTAAATTGGTGACCATCCACGCATAAGACCGATCGCCCGTCACTTCGCCTCCGGTAAGACTGTATGCAATAATTCCGGGCAGCACGAGAATAAAGACTGGCAGTATTTTTAGGAAGCCGGCGAAGATTGTCCCGGTGCGAGCCTGATCCAGATTGCGTGCGCTCAGTACTCGCTGGACGATATATTGATCCGTGCACCAATACCAAAGTCCGAGAATCGGTGCGCCGAAGATAATCCCTGTCCATGGAAAATCAGGATCGCTCATCGGTTTGAACATGCTCCAGAAATCTGCAGGAGTGCTCGCGACGACCGCATCCCATCCCCCCGCCCGGTCTAACCCGAGCAAAGTAAGGGTCACCGATCCGATGATGAGAACAAACATTTGCACTAAATCAGTGTAGATGACGGCAGCAAGTCCGCCCATCACAGTATACACACCGGTTGCCAGAACAATCGCAATAGCAGATGTATACATATCCCACCCAACGACCTCGTGTAACAAGATTCCTCCCGCGTAGAGGGCGATCGAAATCTTAGTTAGCACATACGCCACAATGGAGACGAGGCTGAGGTACGTCCTCGCGGTGCTGTTATACCGACGCTCCAGGAACTCCGGCATGGTGAACACACCGGAACGGATGTAAAAAGGAGTGAACATCCACCCAAGCAGAAGAAGAATCAGAATCGCCAGCCACTCGAATTGCCCCACCGCCAGCCCGGATTTTGACCCGGTTCCTGCTAATCCGAGAAAATGCTCGCTCGAGATATTCGTCGCAAAGAGGGAAGCCCCGATCGCAATCCAGCCGACATTCCTGCCGGCGAGAAAATATTCCGTGCTGGTTGCTGATTTCTTTCGAAAGTAGAACCCAATGGACAGGACGACGGAGATATATA
>DASWHW010000004.1:0-26073 GCA_036397975.1 Bacteroidota bacterium | reverse complement strand
CCGCAGGATAAAGGATCCGGATCATAAAGACTCGCAGATCGGAACAATGAATACAACCCGTCAATCCATACAGTCAATCGTTCCCGAACAGCTCCACAATACCACACGGCTTGTGAACGCGGGAAAATATGCAGATGCACTCAAGGTTATTCGCACCGCAAAGAACACTCATCCACGGAACATCTATATCATCGCGCTCGAAAAGCAAGTCGAGCGCCTCTCAATTCTTTCCCAAAGCGGAAGACTGACGCGACAGATGAAAGACGAGATTCTGGGTTCACTGCCCGGACTCGTTGATCGTGCGACCTTCGAGATTGAGGATCATGATCTTCCCCCTCGTGCTCCAGCGGCGCCGACACTCACGCCACCCACGCCTGCAATCGTGAACGAGAAACCCGCAAAGGATCCGGTTGCGAATAATCTGAAGCAACAGTATTTCGATCAGGCGGAGAGGTTCATTACCAGGGGTGCATACGACAATGCGATGGCGGAGATACGACGGATTCAAATGATCGATCCGGAGAATGAGCTGGCGAAAGAAATTGAGGAGAAGATCTTGAAGCTGGCGGAAAAACGATTGAAAGGTCCAAGCATTCCACTTCAACAAGATGTTCCGATTGATGTTTCGAAGCACCTCCTCAATCATCGAGCTGACGAGGATGATCTAGACAGGTCCTTCGGTCAACGAATGCCAGGTTTTGCGGGAACTCAGCGTGATATCGTATTCGAGGAGCCTGTTGGGAAGGAGTATGTGCCGGCACGTCCTCCCATTTTCTTTGTTGTATTCATACTTATTCTCTTTGCCGCGGCAGCGGGGGCATACTATTATCTTTCCTCTTCTCCCGATCCCCAGCAAAACACAATTGATCAAGAGGTTTCATCTCCGTCGGAGTCGTTCAAATTCCTGGGAAAGGAAGAAAAACCGGAAATCAAATCTGAAACTCCTCCTCGTGTGGATAGTGGTACCAGCATACAGAGTAGCTCTCAGAGTGGAGAAATGCTCGAAGTAGCAACACCACAAGTTCGTCCGCTTGAGACGGACCCAGTAGTTTCTGGACCCCCAGACATTAAGCAGCGCGCCAATGAGGAAAAGTCGGCTACTCCACCGCAAAAGCCTCTGCCAACCGAGATAAAAACCAAGGAGCCGACCCCAACGATCTCGTCAATTGAAACAGCACAAAAGCCTAGCCCGCAACCAGTTAGTGTTCAACCGGTGAACACTTCACCTTCTGCACAGACATCAAATGAAGAAGCGGTCAGCTTTGCGAAGTTTGAAGTTGCACCACGTGTTGTGCAACTTCAGGAACCGACATATCCTGACAGCGCACGAAAAGCTGGCCTGTCCGGTCAGGTAATAATCCATGTTCAACTCGATACTCAGGGTAAGCCGATAAGCGCGCGTGTGTTCAAATCTTCTAATTCAGTATTTGAGACTCCTTCCATTGTTGCGGCACTCAAGTCCAGCTATTCCCCCGCCCAAACTGCCAATGGTCCGGTGATTGCCTGGATCAGCGTTCCATTCCTTTTCCGACCTCAGTAACTTAATACGTCCGCTATTTGTAGAATTTTCACCCACATTAAACTCACGTTCAGACTCATTTCGGTGATTCTCGTCTTCTGCACCAAATTGACGTCCGAAGTTCTGGCGTAACCTTTGTTATATATCATGGGAAAGAGGCAAAATGTTGGCTGACCCAACATTAACGGCAAGGGGGGAAAGGATGGGAACGCGCGCCTTTCACATCGTCACGATTTGTAGGAAATTCGACAACCATGCTTCTCAGGCAGGCTGATAAACTTGTGAAGGAAGGAAACTACGAGGCGGCACTCGAGGTAATCGCACAAGCACGTGTACTCGATCCGAAGAATGCATATGCGGAAGCGTTCGAAGAAAGGGTGCGTGCCCTTCTCGGTGCTCAAAAAGAGAATTCGGCCAATGACAAAAACAACTCAACACCAATTCCCTCGAAAAGTGTCCCCCTCTCTCCTGTTCTTGAACAGATTTCCTCTCTTGCGATTCAAGAGGAAGAACGGCACTTGCATGAAATGGCAGAGAACAGGGTGCACGATTCGGATGAGCAAGAAGCAAAGGACCAATTACGTTTGAATAACGATGTCCGCAGAGCGGCAATCATTGCCAAGATAGGTTCGTATCTGGCTCGTGCAAAAGAACTTGCAACGAGGAACGAATTCAGCCGCGCTCTCGACGAGGTATCCCGCGCCTACCTACTTGATGCCGCGAATCAAGAAATAGCCCAGGTGGAGAAGGACATCCGCGTCCACCAGGAAGAATCCTTGAAGCGAAAGGAACAGGTGGACGCCGAGCAAGCGCACGCCCTCGAGGAACGCCGGGCAGAAGAACTTCGTACAGAGTTGCAGCGCGTTCAACACGAACAGGAGGCACAGAAGAAACAAGAAGAGGAAGCCCGACGGAACGCTCAGCAGGAGAAAATCAAACAGCATCTGGACGAGGCAAGGAAGTCCCTCGCGGAGTTGAATCTTGAGAAGTCGCAAGATGAATTAGCATTCATCAAAGCTCTTGATCCTTCGAACAAAGAAGTCACAGTTCTTTCCCGGGAGATACAGGAAGCTCTTAAGAAACAACGTGATGAGGAGGCTCAGCGTGCGAAGAAGAAAGCAGAAGAGGAACAGAAACGGCTTCAGGCCTTGCAACAGGCCGTGCAAAAGCAAATAATCCAGGCCCGAGAGCTTGCAACCCGGCAAGACTATAGCGCGGCTCTCACAATTATTACCCGAGCGTATATCCTCGATCCGGTAAGCGACGACTTGCAGGAATGTGAGAATGAAATCCTTGCGGCACAGGAAGAGTTTATCCGTCAAACCGAAGAGCGAAAGCGTCGGGAGGCAGAGGCGGAACGAAAGAGGATGGAGGAGGAACGAAATAAGCAAAAGGCTGATGAGCTTGAGAATATTCTCCGTGAGAAGAATGCCGTGCGAGAGGCAGAAAAGCAGGCTCAACAGAAGGAACTTGAGGAACATTTATCATCCGCCAAGGAACACCTCGCCGAAGACCAATTCGAGCAAGCCCTAGCCGAAGTGGCAGCAGCGTTTCGCTTGAATCCGTTTGATGAGGCCACCCGTGTCCTTGAACAAAAGATCCGGAACGCACAGTCTGAGCACAAACAAGCATCAGAAGACGATGGTGACGAACCCCAACAGGATACCGGGGCTTCGGTCGAAAGTCATCGAGTCCAGGCAGAGCGTTTCCGTGATGAAGGAGATTACCAAAGGGCTCTGGATGAAATCACAAAGGCTTTTGCACTCGATCCACTGAACGATCTCATTTCACGACTGTCGGATGAGATTTTGAAGGAGTTTCTTGCACATCGAGAAGCGATATCAAATGGAGAGCGGAGTGCACGCACGACAGTGCATGAACATCTTTCCCGCGCGGAGGAGTTTTTCCACAAAGGAAGTTTTCATGACGCCCTTCGCGAAGTGAACACGGGACTCGATATTGACGGCACGAACAAAGAACTTCTCGCTCTTCACGGAAAAGTGTCAGGAGAACTCCAAACGAAGAAGAACGGGAAGGACTCATCCGCTTCGGAAAATAGGTTTGTGAAACCCTCGAAGACATCGCACCGGGATCGAGCTCAGTTATTCTATGCGGCGGGACAGTTTGATGAAGCCCTCGCGGAAGTTGCTTTGGCATTGGCAATGGACGAAGACGATGCAGCAGTGAAGGATCTGGAGAGACGAATTTGGGAAGCAAAGAACAGCACCCCCACCAACGGACAAAGTAACAGCACCTCCTCACATACGGATTCTGATTCTGAGTCAATCCAGCAGTGTTTGGATGACGCCGATGCACTGGCGGTGCAGGGTGAATATGCGAAAGCCCTTGATGAACTTGCAAAGGCGTTTCTCATCGATCCATTCAATGAAGAAGTCACAAGCCTCGAGAGTAAGATTCGTCAGATGGAGTCTTCGAAGCAAAACAATATCAGAGGAAAATAGACTATGGATTCATTCTTCCATAATGCAGCACGATGATATGACCATGCACAAAAGACACGAGGATGAGCTTGCGATATCCGAGTACCTCTACGATATCCAAGACCATGCAGACCGCGGGCAGTACCAGCGTGCCATGGAAATGGTTCTTGAAGCCCGCGACCGTCATGCGCAAAACATCTTCCTTATCGCAATCGAAAAGCAGCTTGACAAGCTATTGGTGATGAAAAAGAATAACGAACTCACCAACGATAATGTGGATGACGTACTCTCTCCCCTTCCCCATCTTATCAAAAGGGCAATAGACGATATTAACAATGAGACGCACGGTATCGGTGAGACACCCGCACAAAGAGCGGCGGCACAAAAAGAACAGCAGGCCAGCGTTGCCGCGATCCAACGCCTGAAATCTCAGTATTTCGAACATGCAGAAGAGAGCATGCAGCGAGGCGATTTCGAAAGTGCACTGAATGAAATCCGCCGCGTGAAGATCATTGATCCTACAAATCCGCAAGCAAAGGAGCTGGAGCAACGAATACTCTACGAAATTGAAAAACTGGAGCACGAACCTACTGCAGCTCCATCCGATGACCCAGTTGCGGATAAACTTGTCCCCAACCTGGATTTCTTAGAGCCGGTGGAGCAAACACCGACGATCGAAATCGGTCCTGCCCCCGGCAACGATCTAGTGGAATTTACGGTCATTGAAACAGTGCCAACTGAGACTTTCGAACCTCCTCCTTCACACAATCGACATCTGCGGACGGGGGAAGAACCGGCGGCGCCACCAAAGAAGTCAATACCTTTTGGCTTCGCAACCGTGGCACTCATTCTTTTTGTCGCCGTCATTATGATCGTGCGAAGCCTAATGGATTCAGACACCCCACCGCAGAGTAATCTCCCAATGCCCGAGCCGCGCAAGGTGCAGCAGGTGGAGGAGCAGACGGGATCTCCGATTGGGTCTCAAATTGAAGATATGAACGTATCGCCGCCGGAGAGCAAGATCGACACAGAAATTTCTCCACCGGGATCCAGACCGAAGACCGAACGAGCGGTTGACGCACCGCAAAGGAGTATTGAGCAGCCGGCGAAAAAACAGGAATCACCCCGGCAAGCAGAGGCAACATCGACAAATCGTGCAAAATCAAAGGTGAATTCCCCAGTTTCCAAAAAACCAGCGTTCGTTCCGGAGATTGCAGACGAACAGCCAGCAGTCAAGACGGTGCAACCTGTTGAGAAGAAACCGGAGCCGACAATCGTCTACGAAGAACGTCTTCCGCAAGTGAAGAAAATTGAGCAGCCTCGATTTCCGGACGCCGCCCGACAACTACGTATTAACGGAGAAGTGACCGTTCGTGTTCAAATAAGTACTGAAGGAAAACCGCTTCAGGCGAAAATTGTCAAGAGCACAAACGTGGTTTTCAATGATCCGGTCATAGAAGTCGTAATGAAGGGAGAATACATTCCCGGGACAATGTCGAGTGGCCCTGTCACGACGTGGATCACCATTCCATTCAGATTCAGTCGATAAGTAAAACGCCAAACGGCGAGAGACTCTCAGGATAATCTCTCGCCGTTCCTCTTTCTTCCGCTTCTCCGAACTTATCTTTTCTTTTGCGTTCGATAGTTATCGTATTGTATCGCCTTCTTCGCCCTCTGTGCACCATCCTTATCGTCGGCAAGTGAATCCGCATACCCGCGCAATTTCTCCTCCTGTTGCTTGATCACTGCACCCACCTCCCCGCCAACGCTGGCCGCAGGAGATGATAGGATAAATGCCCGTGCCTCCTTCAACTCAGCCTCAGCGTCTTCTCGTCTCCCCTCGTCAAGCGCTCTCATCGCATTTTCCACCTTTCGCGTTGATGCGGCAACATCGGCTTGTGCCTGTGCCTCCAGATCACGATTTTTTTCGATCACCGCGGCATCACGCGTGTATTGAACGGTGGCAGAGAATCCTTCGACGCGACCAACCCTCACAATGGATCGATCATACTTCAGCTTGCCACGCGCGGCAACAAGGCTACCGGAACCCTCCGGGATATCGAGATTAACAGTGAATTCCCTGCATTCATTGGCATAGAGATCCCCCACCTGAATGATGTATCGACCGTTTTCCATTTTGTATTCACACCCAACTATATCCCGAATCCGCACACCTCTTCCGAGCTTCAGTTCAATAAACGCATTCTGTGCAACAACCGAGGAGATCGTATGAAGTTCTCTATTCATGATGGATGCCAACGACGAAGGACTTTCAATGAAATAGTAATTTCCCCCACCGCTTTCGGACAATCCAACCATCAAGTTTTCATTATAATCAAGCCCAACCCCCATGGCGGTCAACGAAATGGATTCCGTTCGGTACCGTCTGGCAATTCGATTGAGCTCAGAGGGATCGGTAGTGCCGCGGTTTGCAAGCCCGTCGGAGAGAAGGATAACACGATTCGTATAACCCTTTCCTGCAAAGCGCTTCACCTGCCGAAAACCTTCCACCATCCCCCCGCCAAGGTTCGTGGCATTGCGAGGGTATACTTCATCCACGATGCGCTTAAGCTCAGCTTTGTTCCCGACACGTTGAGCGCGCCGGAGAACATCAACAATATCATCGTATATGACAATAGAGAGGATGTCATCGCTGGCGAGCTGATCAATCAATTTGTAGAGAGCTGCTTTTGCGTATTCGATTTTCCCCTGGTCGCCCATCGAACCACTTCGATCCAAAACAACAGCAACGTTCAAGGGGCTCCGATCCGTTAAGCGAACATCCGATGTTGCTAAACTTATCTGGAGGTACGCCGGACCACCATTGCTGGAGATGTAAGGGTAGTTCAAGCGGCCGTCCATCGTAACAATCACCTCAGTCGGCGGTCGGGAAAAACTGTGTGCTCGGCCAGACGAACCGACGATCATAAGTGAGAGTACGAGTACCGTGCAAGTGCGTATCATGTCATCCTTCCTTTCATGAATAATGTGAACAGAGCTTAACATTTTACCAGGTATACCGAATCGTGTACCGAATAACCGTCTCTTTGTCTTTTCCGATCTTTACAGGAAATCGAATCGTCGATTGGTCGACCTTTTCCCATTGTGTGCTGCTCCCGACTATCTCCCACTGGTTCCACCGCCAAGGATGCTCATACACCATCACCTCGGCCGATTCACTCTTGTGGTTCCTCACCTTAATCTCGAATGTTTCTTCAACAATGTGGCCGGATGAAATCACCTTGAAATCCTTCTGCGCACGTTCACCGACGATGTCAAATGCATTACCCAGGTAGAGTCGGATTTCTTCATCCTTCGGAGTGTGGTCGATCAGATCTTCGCCAACAAACTGTTCTTTACCGTCGTCATCTCGTTTGTAAACGCGCACCTTTCCTTTCGGCAGTGGCATTCCAAGGCCAGAACGTTCATCGTTTTTGAAAACCACATAGACACCGACCTTCGGATTTGACTGTTGCCCGAAGCTCCCCTGCTCACGGTATGAGTAGTTGTTCCTCCAGTACATCCACTGGTCCGCGAGACCATCATAGATGAAGACCTTCTTCGAAGAGACATTTCTTCCTGACGTCAATTCGATCTGCTTCGTCTCGTTATTATTGATACTCGTTCTTCGCGAGAGAGAATACAGCTTGTACTCAAAGAGCTCCGACTGAACAAACTGTTGTTCGGCAACCGCATCTGCCGCAAACACGCTTTTCGCTGCCATGCGGCCATTACGCATTTCGTTCTGAACGATGTTGACGTCGCCGGCAACCAGTTTCAGTCCGGCATTCTCGAACGTCGTTCCCGAATTGTTTGTAATAGTGACCCAGCCGGTTAGATCCAACGATGCGTCGTCTTTGCTGAGGAGGGCGACATAGTTGGAAGACCAGGCGAGCTGACCTGCCAAATAGCTGATCTCTGATTTGTGCTTTCCTTCTTTTGTGTTGCTGACCAACCACTCAAGCTGTGGCCTCAGGATAAGTCCGTTGGGCAGGCTCGGCAGGACGACTCGTCCTGCTGGGTTAATCTCTATTTTACCATTAACCTCCGCGATCATTCCTCCCGTCCCGATGTAACTCGAAATCCCGGTGCCGAAGTTCGGCTGAGGTGAATAACCGGAAGCAAGGAGTTTCCCAAATACCGAATATTCCTTCTTTGTCTCCGGATCGACGCGAACAAATTCTACTTCCTTCCCCAGGTATTTCTCCAGTATTTTTGCCTGATGAACAAGGTCGTATTGGTAATTCTGTTCGAGCACGCGGACCGCTAACGGATCTGTGAGGCTCCGGAAGTGAAGTGACGTCCCATCGATCGTTGCGGGAATGTCCGGAATGACGATCGCATGAACACCTCTTGGTATATCCAGCACTCTCTCTTCGCGAATAAGTGAGAGATTCTGGTTGTAGATCGTCAGATCGACAGACGTTCTATCCGCGGTTGCTGTGCCTGACTGTTGGCCGAGCGAACAGAACTGCATCAAACCGACTAGGAGAGGGGTAAGAATTGCGTATTTCATAATGCACCGAGTGTTGTGAGTGTATGAGGCTTTTTTGTACCTTGAACCATTCACCTCTTGACTGTTAATGACATTAACCTGTGAAAGGTAAATGAGCGCTTCCCTGATTTTTTTGAATAGCGACTCACGAATTCTTGAGCAAATTCGAAACGGTGATGAGCAAGCATTGGTTACTCTGTTTGAAAAGAATCGAACCCCCGTAACAGCGTTTGTTGTCAGAAACTCCGGCACCAGGGACGATGCGGAGGATTTGCTGCAGGAAGCTGTCATTGTCTTATGGGAGCGTGTTCGGTCAGGACGGTTTCACTACTCCTCAGCGTTGAGTACTTTTATAATCGCAACAGCAAGGAACAAATGGCTGCGTCTCCTGGCCCGGAAGAGAAAAGAGCTACCGATGATGCCCGATGGAAATGAATTTGCTTCCGAGGATGTTTCTTCTCTGGATATTGTCATTGAAGAGGAGGAAGCACTAAAATTAAGAGAGGCACTTGAAAAACTCGGAGACCCCTGCAAAACAATATTGCTCCTCTATTACTACGATGAGTGCTCGATGCAGGAAATCGCACAACGGATGGGGTTTGCGAATGCCGACACAGTAAAATCAAAGAAGTACCAGTGCAAGAAAGCGCTTGAAAAAGCCTTCATGCGCGGGAGAGAATAGATATGGGCAAATTAGAGCAAGAACACTGGACCGAAAACGACGTCCTGGTTGAGAACTTCGTCCTGGAACGCTTGTCAGAAACGGAACTGCAGGAATTGAAACAACACCTCGCCAGGTGTGCCCGATGTCGCGGGAACGTAGAGCGGGAACAACGGATTGTCGGCGCGGCAAAGAGCCTCGGCCGCGCTCTCTTAAAACAACGCCTCGGGGTAAACCTCAAGGCTCGTGCTGAACGCCAGATCCCATGGCCTCACATATTGAGTACTGCTGCCCTGATCGCGATTATTATTGGAGTGGGAACTTACTATCGGTGGTACAAACCCGCCGAACCTGCCGATCTGATCCCAATGTCAAAAGAACAACCAATAGCTCAACAGAAATCGGAATCGTCACAGGAGAAGATCACATCGGAAAGCAGTACCGCGGACGCTGATGTTCAACGCGGCGTGGACCAAACGAGTCAAATGGAATCGAATTCCGAAACCGGAAACACAGCAATCTCAGCACCGGGGAAGGAATCAATGGAAGGTCTAGGAGCTTCAATAAGAGGTGGACGCGAATCAGAGCTATCCCTCCAAAAAGAAAAAATGGGAAGAACGAAGGTGGCTGCAGTAGAGTCCGACAAAAAGCGAACTGCAGGGGACGATTTTCGTCGCGATGTTGCAAGCGAACTCCAGAAGAATCCCGAACCAACTGCGGTTGGTTTCGCGAAAAAGTCCGATGCACTCTGGGTTGACGGACAAGTACAAGCCAGAGAAGATGCCGCACAAAATCGCTCACTAGAAGAGTCCGAGGTTGCCGGCGACGAGATTTCCAGGTTGAGGATAAACAAAGACGAAGGCATTGCTGATTCTCCACAAGAGAGAAGAATAAGCCTCAGGCAAGAAAAGATTACGTTGGAGCCAAAAACCGTAGCACAACTTCCCTCCAGTCAGTGGCTTCGTCAACAGCAAATCGGAGCGAAACGGGTACAGACTCTGGTTGAGGAAACGCCGGCCGGGCTCCAACTTACAATGTTTTTTGAGAATAGTCTCGACTCAACCCTTCTTGCAGGCGCGACAGCAGAACAAATATCAAGTGATTCCCTCGTGGTCTTTCTGGATGGGCAAGTGATAACGTATAAGCTTCCTGCAGCATTCACCGGTGCGAAAGAAATAAACACGAAGCGTTAGCGATCAGGGCTATTGAAACTCATCCTCCCTCCATCCCTTCTGCGATCTCCCATCCAACTGACCGAGCAACTTGTCGGTGAAGGCACCGACGTACTCCTGAACCGTTTCGGGAACGAAGTACAGTGGCGGCGAAATCGGCATGATGATAGCACCATAGCTGGAGAGTCGAGAACATTGCTCCAGGGTGAGTGTAGAAAGCGGAGTTTCGCGGACACAAATAATGAGCTTGAATCTCTCCTTCAATGCCACCTGCGCCGTTCGCGTAATTAACGAGTCACCAATTCCCGACGCTATCTTTCCGATCGTTGATGTTGAGGCAGGGACTATCACAAATGCATCAAAATGATTTGAACCGGAAGCCATCGGCGCGGTAAGGTCATCATTAGAAAATGTTCCTGACACATACGGCTTCAGGTCCTTTTCGCTCATCTTCAACTCATCGCGCAAGAGCACCTTCCCCCACGAGCTGACGATCAAGTACTTGTTTCCCGGACACTTCTTCAGGAAATCGTACGCGTAGACAGCTCCCGATGAACCGGTGATTCCAACGACTACTTTCATACCCATACGCCAATCATGATCATCAAGAAGACGGAAAACCCTGCGACGGCATTTATTTTGAAGAACGCCAATTCAACATCTTCCGCTTTTCGCTGCTCGAGGTAGAGGAGATATCCCGTTATCAAAAGAAGTGGTAAGGCCATGATGGATCGTAAAGAGTAGAAAAACAGCAGCACGAGTATAACGAATGCGATAAGGTGAAAGTATCCGGAATATTGCAAAGCGCGTTTTTTTCCGAATCGGGCAGGAAATGAATAGAGTGATTCCCTTTTATCGAATTCTTCATCCAGTGTTGCATAGATAATATCAAATCCTGAGACCCAGAAGACCGTGAAGAGCGATAGCAGGAACGGGGCCATCAAGTTGTCAAAGGAAGGGGAAATCGCAAACCACCCACCCAGAGGACCCATCGCCAATCCCATTCCTACCCCAAAATGGGCAAGGGGGGTAAACCGCTTCATCGTTGGATAGATGATGAAGACAAGAAGTGGAATCGGCGAAAGGAGAAAACAAAAGTCAGAGATGAAAAATGCAGATCCGAAATAAAGACTCAGACCGGCGATCATCACCCAGAAAGCCTCCCAGAGATTCATCCGGCCGGTGGGAAGATCTCGGTCTGCGGTGCGTGGGTTTTTCGCATCGAGACGGCGATCGATGATTCTGTTCAGAGCAAATGCGGCAGTTCGTGCGCCTGTTGCGGCTGTGAGAACGAGGAGAAGAATCTGAGTTGGGGGAATTGAATCGTGTGCGGCAAGAAAGACGCCGCTGTAGATAAGCGGGAGTGAAAAGAGGGTATGTTCGATCTTCACAAAGGAAAAGAACTTTCGCACCTCGTCACTCCCACTCGATCGTTGCGGGAGGCTTTGAACTAATGTCGTACACCACGCGATTGATCCCCCGGACTTCGTTCGTGATGCGCGAGGAAATCCTTGCAAGCACGTCGTGCGGTATTCGGAACCAATCTGCGGTCATTCCGTCCACACTGGAGACCGCCCGCACGGCACAGGTGTGTTCGTACGTGCGTCCATCCCCCATAACCCCAACGGAGCGAATGGGAAGGAGGACAACAAACCCTTGCCAGATCTGGCGGTAAAGACCTGCATTCTTAATCTCCTCGACGAAGATGGCGTCGGCTTCACGTAGCATGTCAAGACGTTCGCGTGTTATTTCTCCGAGCACCCGAACAGCCAATCCCGGTCCAGGAAATGGATGTCTCCACACAAGGTCATGATCAAGCCCTAATTCCTCACCGATGGCCCGGACCTCATCTTTGAAGAGCTCTCGAAACGGCTCAACCAATTTCAGCTTCATTTTTTCAGGAAGACCGCCTACATTGTGATGGGTCTTGATGGTAACGGATGGCCCCTTGAATGAAACAGATTCAATCACATCGGGGTAGAGAGTTCCCTGCGCCAGAAAGTCGACTTTGCCAATCTTCTTCGCTTCGATTTCAAAAAGGTCGATGAAAAGCCTTCCAATTATTTTTCTTTTCTTCTCCGGGTCGGTGACTCCTGCAAGAGCGCTGAGAAACCGGTCAGACGCGTCAACAAAATCGAGGTTCAGGCTAAATCGTTCCCGAAAGGTTCGCACAACCTCCTCACTCTCTCCCTTGCGCATCAAGCCGTTGTCAACGTGAATACAGTAAAGGCGATCCCCTATTGCTTGATGTAACAACACTGCCGCAACGGATGAATCCACACCTCCGGAAAGCGCGCAGACAACTTTGCCGTTCCCAACTCGTTCCCTGATGCTCTGCACGGCCGAATCGATAATGGAATTTGGATTCCAGCCACCTTTGGACTTGCAGACACGGAAGAGAAAGTTTTCGAGGACTTTCTTCCCGTCACTCGTGTGCACAACCTCTGGATGGAACTGCACTCCGAATATGCCTTTTTCTTTGTTTCGAATTGCGCAGATGGGCGCATTTGACGTGTGTCCGATTGGTTCAAAGCCGACAGGGATTTTGGACAGGTGGTCGGCATGGCTCATCCATACCGTTGTCCGTGCGTCACCGTTCGATCCGAAACCGGCAAAAATATCAGATCGATCGTCAATGACCAATTCAGCATATCCGTACTCTCGTTTCGCCGCTTTGTCAATCTCTCCGCCGAATTCATGAGCCAGCAGCTGCAAACCATAGCAGATTCCCAGAATCGGAACGTTGAGGGAGAAAAGCTCTCTTGAAGGGAGTGGTGCCCCATGTTCATATGTACTGTACGGGCTCCCCGACAAGATAATTCCAACTGGGTTTATTTCTTTTATCTTCACAGCACTAATATTATAGGGGTGCAATTCCGAATAGACACCCAACTCACGCACGCGCCTTGCAATGAGTTGAGAATACTGGGAGCCAAAATCGAGTATTAGTACAGTTTCTGAGGTATTCATATACAACGGATTCAATAAGCAGGTGGCGCAATATAGGGAAAACAGTGGATAGTAAAAAACAACTTGTCTATCGAGAAAAAGGAAGGGAAATGAACGGCAAGGGGACGGGTACTATTGCGTCCGTTTTTTCTGGCGATGCAATTGAAACTCAGACTGAATTTGACTGTCAAGTCTGAGGATACTCTCATTCAGAGGGTCAATGACAAATGCTCGTGCAATTTCTTCGAGCGCCTTGCTGAATTCCCCCTTGGAACGAAATTCGTCCGCTGCGGCCAAATGGCGGGCAATCTGCGCCGGGCCACTTTGCTCCATGATATTCCTCGTATTTCCCTGCCTGGGTTTGCGGCCTTGTTTGCTGTGCGCCCGGGCCAGAAGCACTTCCTCCTCAATCTTTTTTACCTCCTCATCCAGAGGATCGAGGACAAAGGCAAGGGCAATCTCCCCAAGAGCGGCGTCATATCTCTCCCCCGCCAGTTCTTTTCTCGCACGTTCAACATGCTGCCTTACCCGGACGGAAGCCGATGAATGGCCGTTACCGGAAGTTCTCCCTTGCTGGGTAACACGGTTCGCATCGTTCTCCAATCGCGTCCTTACATAGTGTTCAAGATCCCTCACCTCCGTATTAAAAGGGTCAATCTTGAAGGCCTGGGTGAGCTCATTGAGAGCTGCATCCATCCTTTTCTCTACAATGAGCCTCCTCGCGGTATCAACATGCGATTGGAGGCGTGTGGCTTGTGGCTCTAAAGAAAGAACGTCCTCCCGCTTGAGTTCCGGATCCAAATCTCTTTTTGATCGGGGGTTTTCGGAGGTACCGTTCATCACCCGTGAGAGACTGCTCATCGGACCCAGGTTCGGTCTTTTTTGTGTCATGGCCACGATCTGCTCCTCCAGAAGCTTTACCTCCTCATCGAAAGGATTTACAAGAAAAGCGAGGGCGATCTCGCCAAGAGCGTTTTCGTAACGACCTTCATAGAGATGAGTCCACGCGCGCGAAAGATAATATTGAATCTTTTCTTCTTCAGTCCTTTTTTTTGCCTCGGTGTTTGCCATTAACTGGCGCTCAAACCTGGCCCTCTCAGCCGCCTCAATTTGCTTCCATTCATACTCACGGATCCGCCAACTATTCTCTTCCGTTGCGCGCTTATCAGCTTCCGTGTCCTGGACAGAACGGGCCTGCGCTTCTAGTATCCTTTCTTCACATTGCTGAACTTCCTTGTTGACAGGATCGATCATATAAGCCCGGGTAACAACACGTAACGCTTCCGGAAAACATTTTGATTCCAGGAGCTTCTCGGCGGTCTGAATCTGTTTGTTAATTGAGAGGCGATGTCTATCCAGAAGAGGTCGATCCATTCTTCGTGACTCGTTGCCATCTTTTTCATACTCCATCCGCCGGCGGATTTTATCTTCGAGACCCATCTCCTGTACTTCTGCGTTCAACGGGTCAATCACCGCAACAAATGCAATGTGACCAATCGCCTCCTCCACTCTTCCCTCTGCCAGAAGCTGTTTACTTCGGCCAACATACTCGCGAACTTTTTGTGATTGAGCCTCACGGCGATTGGACAACTCTCGCCGTTGCTTTTCTTTCGTCTGCGCCTCCATCTTCGCCAGTTCGATTTTCAAGAACTCCCTGCGACGTCGTTCCTCGTCCAGAGCTTTCCTTTCGCGAACTTCTTCCTGCTCCTTCATTGCGCGTTGAATATCCGATACCAACACCTTCGCCCGCTCATTCTCCGAGTCAAGAACGAAAACACGACTGAGCTCACTTAATGCCCGGGTAAAATCACTTCGTATTTGGAACTCTGTTGCATTCATAATAAATGCTTCAACTCTATCCTCCAGAGCATTGCGCCGTAACTCGTCCAACCGCCGTCCTTCTTCTTCCGCGGCCATAAGAGCGAGACGCTCTTCTTCCTTTTTCATCTCTACTTCTAATGATCGTTGCGCTTGGGCAAATGCAAGACGTGAGAGTTGTTCCAGAGCAGGTTGAATATCGTCGACGAGACTTTGTTTCGAGTTGTTGGAATCTGAATGGTTGCTATCGACGGATGGCGCGAGGGGAATAAGGGAGCGAACTCTCTCTTCGTATGCAATTGCGTAGAGGTTGTTTGGGTTCGCAACTCTCGCCTTTTCAATTTCGATTAAGGCGTTTTCAAACTTCCTGTCACGAACAAAACGATCCGCTTGCCTTAGATGCTCTGCCCCCTCCCTTAGGATTTCAACAGTTCTGGTGACAGAATTGGTGGTCTTAGACATGGGTAATTCGTTAGATCTGTGTAACCTTGTTTAAAGTCGCCGCCAACCCCATTTCCATAGGAGGAACCTGAATCAAAGCAAACAAGGAGGTCTATTTAAAGTCAGCCATTAGGCGGTCTGGGTAAGCAATTATAGTGCAATATGTTGAGATTGTCAACAGTTGGCCACATGGTCGGATATTTAAAATGAGAGTGGATAATGTTGTGCAGGCCTCAAAAAAGCGGGTTTTCAAGCATTTCAATCTGTTGTTCGAACTTTAGTATGTTTAACTTGTGTAAGAGACAGGTGCCATCCCCTCCGATCCCCACACTGAAAAATGACCAAGCAATTCATGATGAAAGCTTCACACATCAATAGATATGCAAAAAAGAAAGGGAGAGGTGCCAGTTCAAATACTCCTAACGGATTCGACAAGCACCATTTCGTTCCATTCGAAGAAGAATTGATCGACGAGGAACAAAGATCTCCTTCGACAACATTTCTAATAGATACATCTCGTACCATTCTCGCACGCAATGAAAGTCCCGATATTCCTTTTGCTTACAGTCTTAATCCCTATCGTGGTTGTGAACATGGATGCATCTACTGCTATGCAAGGCCATCACATGAGTATTTAGGTTTTTCTGCAGGACTCGATTTTGAATCGAAAATATTGATCAAGGAAAAAGCCCCTGCACTACTGGCACGCGAGCTTTCCAAAAAATCATGGGAACCTCAGGTGGTTGCTCTCTCAGGAAACACGGATTGCTACCAACCAATTGAAAGGAAGTTTCAGCTCACCAGAAAATGTCTCGAAGTATTCCTGCGATTTCGAAATCCTGTGGGACTCATAACAAAGAATGCACTCGTGTTGCGTGACGTTGATATTCTCACTGCGATGGCTGAACAGGAGATTGTTCACGTACTGATCTCTATCACAAGCCTAAACCAAGAGCTCATCAGAAGAATGGAACCAAGAACTTCCTCGCCCATCAAGAGGTTGCAAGCGATTGAAGTACTTGCGAAGGCAGGAATTCCCGTCGGAGTGAACATCGGACCGATCATTCCCGGACTGACCGATGAAGAAATCCCTCGGATTATGCAGGCTGCAGCAGACCATGGCGCGACCCGGGCAGGGTATATCCTGTTGCGTCTTCCCGGAGCTTTCAAACAACTGTTTGTCGACTGGCTTGAGAACAACCTACCTGAACGGGCTAACAAGATTCTCCATAGCATTCAGGAAACGAGGAATGGAAAACTCGACGATTCTCGTTTCGGCACGCGCATGCACGGTGAGGGTCGCGTTGCCGATTTGATTGATCAGCTCTTTCATGCAGCCGCCCGTAAACACAAACTCTCCACTCGTTGGGGTAAACTGTCGACGGATCACTTCCATAGAGAAACGAATGGACAGATTGAAATATTCCAGGAGGCCGCTAATTGAAAAAAAGAGAGTTTTTTGCTACCATGACTCCGCCTTTGTGAGAAGGTCGCACCAACCCGCGCAGGTCAGATCTTATGAATCACCGCGAACTAACTTGAACATAGTCATTACATTTACTCTCGACAGAAGGAAATAGGAGCTAATCTGCATGGCGATTGATTTCTTGCGTAAGGAACATTTTGCGGACAGACATAACGGCCCGAATAAGGACGAAGTGGATTTCATGGTGAAGGAACTTGGATCATCCTCTCTCGAGGATATGATCCAGTCAGTAATACCATCTACAATCAGGACAAAAAGCCCTTTGCGCATTGGGGATGGCATAAGCGAGTTTGACCTCTTGAATGAGATCTCAGAAATTGGCAAGCAAAACAGCGTCCATCGTTCTTTGATTGGAATGGGATACCACGGGACAATCACCCCAAAAGTCATCCAGCGGAACATTCTGGAAAATCCAGGATGGTACACCCAGTACACTCCATATCAAGCAGAGATCGCCCAGGGGAGGCTTGAGGCCCTTCTGAACTTTCAGACAATGATCATTGATCTGACAGCCCTTCAGATAGCCAACGCATCTCTCCTTGACGAGGGGACCGCTGCCGCGGAATCTATGTCGATGTTCTATGAAATCAAGGATCATCCCGCCAGTGGGTCGTTCTTTGTCTCGGACAATTGTCATCCTCAAACTATTGCAATTATCCACACCAGGGCGGTCCCGATGGGTATTCGGGTTATTGTCGGCGATTACCGGAAATTCTCATTCACTCCAGAGGTCTTTGGCGCGTTAGTTCAATTTCCCGGGACTGACGGATCAGTTGAGGACTATCGCCCTTTTATCGAAATGGCGCACAAATCCGGCGCATTGGTTGCAGTCGCCGCAGACGTCTTAAGCCTGGCAGTCCTAATTCCCCCTGGCGAAATGGGCGCAGATGCCGCTGTTGGAAGCACCCAGCGATTCGGAGTACCCATGGGGTATGGCGGGCCGCATGCTGCTTACTTCGCAACGAGGGATCAGTACCGGCGGCACCTGCCAGGGAGAATCATCGGCGTTTCTGTTGACACGACAGGAAATCGCGCTCTGCGTATGGCGCTTCAAACTCGCGAACAACATATTAGGCGCGAGAAAGCCACTTCCAATATCTGCACTGCACAGGTTCTTCTCGCTGTGATGGCGAGTATGTACGCTGTCTACCATGGTCCCCGGCGAGTCCGACAGATAGCGGAAAGAATCCATACCCTTACGAAACTCCTTGCCGAGGGTCTCCGAAAGCTCGGGTTCACCGTTGCGACGAAGGACTTTTTTGACACTCTTCGCATAACGCCTCCCACTGGCACGGGCGAGAAGATTTTCAAAAGGGCGGTTGATTCAAAGTTCAACTTCCGATCCTTTACAAACGGGGATCTTGGCGTCTCGTTGGATGAAATCTCATCTGAGGAGGAGGTCAATTTACTTTTTGAGATATTCTCGAATGGCAGAGCCGGTTTCTCGGTACAGCACCTTGCCGGCAATATCACGAATGGTTATGTCGGGGTGCTCAAAAGAACATCGAGTTACCTCGAACACCCCGTTTTTAACAAACATCACTCAGAATCTGAAATGATGCGATACATGCGGCTGCTGGAGTCTCGCGACCTTTCGTTGACAACCAGCATGATTCCTTTGGGGTCGTGCACAATGAAGCTCAATGCGAGCACTGAGATGTTGCCGATTACCTGGCCGGAGTTTTCCTCGCTTCATCCTTTCGCCCCGATCGACCAAGCGGCAGGCTACAGAGTTATTTTTGATCAACTGTCTGCATGGCTTCAGGACATAACCGGTTTTGCTGCGGTCTCTTTACAACCGAATGCGGGAGCCCAGGGAGAGTATACGGGACTTCTCGTCATACGGGCATACAATGAGTCTCGAGGCGAGAAAGAGCGCACTATCTGCCTGATACCATCTTCCGCGCATGGGACAAATCCTGCGAGCGCGGTGATGGCAGGGATGCAGGTTGTCGTTGTCCGATGCGACTCCAATGGAAATATAGATCTTGTAGACCTCAAAGAGAAGGCTGTAAAACATCGAGACAGACTATCCGCCTTCATGGTAACATATCCATCAACCCATGGTGTGTTCGAGGAATCGATAAAAGAGATATGCAGAATTGTGCATGAGAATGGCGGGCAGGTGTACATGGATGGAGCCAACATGAATGCACAGGTCGGCCTTTGCCGCCCAGCTGAACTTGGAGCAGACGTCTGTCATCTTAATCTCCACAAGACCTTTTGCATCCCACATGGTGGCGGTGGACCGGGGGTAGGTCCCATCGGTGTTGCAAAACACCTGATTCCCTTTCTTCCCAATCACCCGGTGATAAGAGTCGGGGGAGAATCATCGATTGGTCCTGTCTCGGCTGCACCCTGGGGAAGCGCAAGCATCCTGTTGATTTCCTGGGCATACATTCGAATGATGGGTTCCAAAGGACTGACGGATGCCACTCGCTTTGCTATTCTCAACGCAAACTACATGTCCTACAAACTCGAAAAGCATTTTGCGATCCTCTACAAGGGATCAGCAGGTCGTGTTGCGCATGAGTTCATCATAGATTTAAGGCCTTTCAAAAGCAGCGCTGGAGTGGAGGCAGAAGATGTTGCCAAGCGTCTCATGGATTATGGATTTCACGCGCCGACAGTATCGTTCCCGGTGGCGGGAACTATGATGATTGAACCTACGGAGAGTGAATCGTTGGACGAGCTTGACAGGTTTTGTGATGCACTTGTTCTGATACGGGAGGAGATTCGTTCCATCGAAAGTGGGGAGTCGGATCGACTGGACAATCCACTCAAGAACGCACCCCATACCGCGGCATCAGCGCTTTCCGATGAGTGGAGCCATGCATATACACGTGACACCGCCGTCTTTCCTGCGCCATGGACGCGCGTACATAAGTTCTGGCCGTCCGTGAGCCGGGTGAACAATGCCTATGGCGACCGGAACCTCATTTGCTCATGCCCGCCGATTGAATCATATGAACAGGTCGCTCCCTGACAAAAAAAGGGGCCATTCCGAGGGGCGCCTTTGGGAAATCTCATTAATCTCAATCTACTGACCGACCAAAGCCCGGTAGGAGTCCGCGTCCAGTAGACCACTCAGCTCCTCCCTGTTTGAAAATTTCAGCTTAATCATCCATCCATTGCCGTATGGATCTTTGTTGACCACTTCTGCCTCATTCTCCAAATTCTTGTTTGCCTCAATGACCGACCCTGATACGGGAGCGTAAAGGTCCGACACGGCTTTGACAGCCTCAATCGTGCCAAATGAATCACCCTGTCCGACAACTTTACCCTTCTCCGGAAGTTCAACGAATACTATATCGCCAAGTTCTCCCTGCGCATAGTCGGTAATGCCAACCGTTCCGGTATCTCCCTCAACCAAGATCCACTCGTGATCTTTGGTATACTTCAGATTGTCGGGAAAGTTCATGAGGATATTCCTTTCATATTAATTTTCTGGTTCAAACACAAAGGACTCGAGAAATCGAGTATCAAACTTTCCGCTCATGAATGTCTCGTTCTTCATCACCTGCCGATGGAACGGAATCGTGGTCTTTATGCCGGTCACCGTAAACTCCTCGAGCGCAGAAGACATTTTTTGAATTGCTCCTTCTCTTGATTGAGCAAACACAATCAGCTTTGCAATCAGCGAATCATAGTGCGGTGGAACAACATATCCCGCGTAACTATGTGTGTCCACGCGGACACCAAATCCCCCGGGCATATGAAAGTCAGTAATCCGTCCGGGAGCCGGTCGGAAGTTATGGGCAGGATCTTCTGCGTTAATCCGGCATTCCATTGCATGACCCTCTGAGCGGATCCGCTTTTTCGGCAACCGCTCCCCTGCTGCAACACGGAGCTGCAATTTGATAAGGTCATGGCCTGTAACTTCTTCGGTTACTGGATGCTCGACCTGAATGCGTGTGTTCATCTCCATAAAGTAGAAGTTTTTGTCTTTGTCAACAAGATACTCGATTGTCCCTGCTCCTTCATAATTCACTGCCAAGCATCCCTTCATTGAAGCTTCTCCCATTTTTGTCCGCAGGTTTTCATCGACAATTGGGGAAGGAGATTCCTCAATCAATTTTTGATGGCGCCGTTGAACTGAGCAATCCCTTTCGCCAAAGTGAACGACATTGCCATGCTGGTCACCAAAAACCTGGACTTCAACGTGTCGGGGTTGCTCAATGAACTTTTCGATATAGATATCCGGATTATTGAAGCCTTGTTCGGCCTCATGCCGTGCGGTCTTGAACGCGTTCTCAATTTCTGAAGCTTCACGGACAATGCGCATTCCCCGCCCACCTCCACCCGCTACGGCTTTGATGATAACCGGAAACCCAATGAGGCTCGCAATCTCCGTTGCCTCTCCAACGTCCTTTACCACACCTTCACTCCCGGGGACAACTGGTACCCCGGCCTTCTTCATCGTCTCCTTTGCGAGGGCTTTGTCTCCCATAGAGGTGATCATTTCAGGACTTGGGCCGATGAACTTTATTCCTGAAGTGTTACATATTTCACTAAAACTGGCGTTCTCGGCAAGGAACCCATACCCAGGGTGAATCGCGTCTGCATTCGTTACTTCGGCAGCTGCGATAATCCGAGGAATTTTCAGATAGCTCTCTTTACTTGGAGGGGGGCCGATGCACACTGCCTCGTCCGCGAAGCGCACATGAAGCGAGTCCCGATCTGCTTCCGAATAGACTGCTACAGTTTTAATTCCAAATTGCTTGCACACGCGAATAATGCGCAGAGCGATCTCGCCGCGATTAGCTATGAGAACTTTACTGAACACTGAGCAACTCTATCTCTGCATCAAAGAATGGTGATCGGAATCCCTTCAAGATTTTTCCACGATAAAGAGAGTTTGCCCGTATTCAACAGGCTGTCCGTTCTCCACCAAGATCTTCGAAATTCTTCCAGCTGCGTCAGACTCGATTTCGTTCATCAACTTCATTGCCTCGACAATACACAACACGGTGCCGACCGAAACAACTGATCCTTCCTGGACGAAAGGAGCTGCATCTGGAGCCGGTGACCGGTAGAACGTACCGACTATTGGAGACTTGACTTCGTGGGAATTGCTGCCTGTTGGTAACGGAGAAGGTGCGGTGGGAGACTGAGCTGTACTGGCTGCGATCTGGGAGTGAAGAACGGACGGCATCGGGGATGAGTCCATTGGGAAGGTCTGAGCAAAACCGGGTGCAGATGGTTTGACAATCCGAATCTTCTTTCCGTCCTCTTCAATCTCCAACTCATGGACTTGACTGTCTGAGAGGATTTTGATGAGTTTTTTGATGTACCCTAAGTCCATGTGATCTCCACGGTTGGTAGCGATTTTTTTGACTATGATGCCCGTGTGCGTTTGTCGGGATTAGTCGACTCGGGGGCTGGCCGGACGTTTCCGGGGGGAGGCCCAGGTTTTTGTAATGAACATTGCTAGGAGGGTAACACTTTTACGCGCTCGATGTAGCCACCGCTACGAGTATCGACCTTAATTAGGTCACCTTCATTGAGAAAAAGAGGGACGTTCACTGTTGCTCCAGTCTCAACCTGTGCAGGTTTTGTTCCGGGGTTGGCGCTGTCGCCCTTTACTCCCGGGACTGTTTCCACAATCTTGAGGTCAACGGTAATTGGCAACTCTATGCCTGTGATTTCCTCACCGTTCACTAGGATATCAACGCCCTCACCATCTTTCAAAAACTTTGCTCCCTCCCCCACTTGCACCTCTTCAACAGTCATTTGCTCGAAATTCTCTTTATCCATAAAGACGTAGCCTGAGCCATCTCGATACAAGAACTGGAATTCCTTTCGCTCAATACGGATCGGTTCAATACTCTCTCCAGCTCGGAACCTATTTTCGATTACTTTTCCACTCTTGAGGTTCTTTAGTTTAGTTCGTACGAACGCTCGCCAATTCCCAGGGTTTACGTGTTGGAACTCCACTACAGTCCACAGTTCATTGTTGTACTTGATTACTAAACCGGGACGAAAATCGGTCGTTGAAGCCATAAGATGGTAGAAATCGATCAATAATAGATAAAAACGGACCAATTCCTATGTGAATTGGGGTAGGAATATAACGACGTGGGTCTTGAAAGTCAAGGAGAGTCAGGCGAGAACGGGTCGTCGTGGGCAGAATGGCATGAAAGCATGGCAGATAATGAGGAAGGAATTGATTCATACATGATCATTTGTTACCCTTTGAGGAAAAATGTCCAAGTACCTCTTCCTCATCATTTCGATGTTGTGTGTTGGATGCTCAAAGCAGCAGAACGCAGACATTTTGGAAACGCAGCAGTTCGTCAAAATCTATACTCAGATCTTGAAGGAACATGCAAAATGGAACCCGCCAATTGCTGATTCGACAAGAGCAGACTCAATTGCCAAAGCCGTGTCGGAAGCTGCCGGCACATCGATTCAACGCTTCAAGGCAACGATTAGCAGGTACCGAAAGGACTCAAAATACTGGAGTGAATTCTACTTGGAAGTCACGAAGCGATTGGAAGAAGAGGAGAGAAAAAGAACCGAGGTTGGGTTACAGTAGGAGTTTAGGTTTTTGCAGAGTAAAATAGAATGTCGATCCTGTCCCGGGGGCGCTTTCGGTCCAAATCTCACCCCCATGAGCCCGTACAATCTCTTGGCATATCCAGAGACCAAGCCCTGATCCTTTGATTTCCCTGGTAGATTCCTGTGTTACCCTTGAAAATTTTTGAAACAGCCGATTCAATTGGCTCGGGGGAATTCCTACTCCTTCGTCTGATACAGAAAGCACAATCATCGTGGAAGATTGTTCTCGCGCCTGAATCGTGATTTTACCGCCGCGTGGGGAATATTTGACCGCATTTGAAATTAGGTTGTGCAGGACTTGCCGAATCTTCGTTTCATCTCCATAGACGGTTTTGGCTTTCTCTTCAATCCGTACCTCGACACGATGCAGGCGGGAGAGATTCACAAGAGATGACGCCTCTTCCACTACGTACGCCGTGTCCAAATCCTCCATTTGATATGCAAGTCTGCCAGATTCCATTTTCGTCGTTGAAAGAGTATCCTCCGCAAGATGCGTAAGCCGTGTTGCCTGTTCAACAATGATTTTAAGGTGCTCATCAACGCGAGCTGGATTGATCTTCTCTCCCTGGGCCACCGCTCCTTTAGCAGCAAGGATAATGCTTGCCAGGGGTGACCGAAAATCGTGTGAAACAATGCTGATAAAATCAGATTTCATTCGATCAAGCTCAGTAAGCTTTTCATTTGCCGCTTTCACCTGTTCAAACAAGCGAGCGTTTCTAATTGCACTTGCAAGCTGGTCACAGAGCGTCTCCAGCACCACTGCGTCGGTTGTATCGAATGCTTGAACCCTGATATCCTCAATGTTCAGAACTCCGACTACCTCCCTCTCGATAATAATTGGGAGCGCCAGTTCCGATCGAGTACGTTTATCCACAAAGCTTGAATACCGTGGATCATCAAGAACGTCGTTTGCCAGAACACGCTTTGCATGCCCAGCCACCCATCCGATGATTCCCTCCCCCAGTTGTTGCGTGTATCCATTCGGCAGGAACTCCGTATTCGCTCCCGAATGAGCCACCAGCACCAGGGTTTTTTCATTCGGATTCAACATGAAGATGGATACATCGTAATAGCTAAAGCTCGATTGGATGCGCTCCGCAGCAGAGACAAAGACTTCTTCCAACTTAAGCGTCGAGGTCAGGTGTTCACCTATTTGATTGACCAGTTCAATCTGGGCAATTCTTTTTCGAGCGTCCTCAAAGAGCGTGGTGTTGCGCAATGCGACAGCAACATGCTGCCCAAGTAATTGGGCAATCCACATTGCAAGGTCATTGTACTTAGACTTTGTTGATGAACAGAAGACCATTGACCCGAGGATTGCATCAGCGGCGCGGAGCGGTACGACAATAATCGACTGCATGTTGTGTTGGAGCAAAACTCCTTCAACGGCATCCGAGAATGTCGGTGCGTCGGCGAAGTTGCTCACGAGGGGAGTCTGTCGTTGAATGACCAGGCCCGGCAATCCCTGCAGCAGGGAAAATTGTTGTCTGTGCAATCCAGTGGCATCCGGTCGAGAAGAAAGCGAATGAATGACGTAGTGAGTCCGGGAGGGATTGAGGATATTAAGGAAACAGAGGTCATGTTCGACGAGCCATCGGGTCTCCATCCGCAGCACGTGCAGAACACCTTGAAAGTCATTTGCAGAATCGATGTGAAGAGCAATTTCCGCAAGAGTCTTCAGTTGTTCGTACAGCGTACGAGACTTGAAGAGGTCGGACGGAACCTGCTGCTCCAACATTCGAGGTGCGTTGATGCGATGAACCGAGGCGGAGTGTTGTGCCTTGGCTCCTCGGTCCGGCGGGAGGTTATCAATACCCTTTGTGGAGGACATCGGAAAATAGCTTTCGGCAAAAACTGAAATGTGTTAGCGTATTTCCCCCATGACAAACGGTCGCTCCCTCATGGTCTTGAGAGAGTCCATAATCCTGTCGCACAATGTGCGTGAAACAACGAGCGTCATGCCGACGCCGAGATTGAACGTGCGACGCATTTCCTTTTCCGGAACTGCACCGGTTTCCTGAATAAGTTGGAAGAGTGGCGGTCTTTCCCATGACCCCCAATCAATGTTCAATCTCATCCCTCTCGGAAGAATCCGCTTTGTATTCCCCAAAATTCCGCCGCCGGTAACGTGGGCAAGACCATGAACAGAGAATTTTTCCAGGAGGCGTCTCACCGGTTTGAGATACGACCGGTGAATACGAAGCAAGGCGTTTCCAACAGTGTCTCCAAGGTCATCTCTAAACTCGTCAAACCCGAACACGGGAAGGAGAACCGCCCGAGCGAGAGAGAAGCCGTTGGTATGTAGCCCCGTTGACGGGAGTCCAATCACAATATCACCGCGACGGACTTTCTTTCCATCCAGTATTTTTTTCTTTTCAACAACACCGATGATCGTGCCCGACAAATCGTATTCGTTGTCCTTGTACAACCCCGGCATCTCAGCAGTCTCCCCTCCGACAAGGGCACATGAGTTTTCCTTGCATGCCTTGACGAATCCCTGCAAGAGAGAAGCTGCGGCAACAGGCTCAAG
>DASWHW010000003.1:0-18710 GCA_036397975.1 Bacteroidota bacterium | reverse complement strand
TCGGGCACGTTTGCAAGAAGCCCCAACCCTGTCACCGCGGGCGGGAGAAGGACAGAGTACCCTGTTGCAACCGAAGGAATTGTCTCCGCGGGATATCCGGCGATGGATCGTTGTTGGAGCTGCGGCCCGCCGAGATGCCGTAACGGATCGAAGGTTCCAGTCTGTTCACGCCGCCCGAATCTTGTCAATTGAATGAACGATGCACCTTTGCCGTCACCAATATGACAACCCTCGCAGGAGGTGTTGACGAAAATCGGTCCGAGCCCATCGCTTACTCCGAAAATTCTCCCGAACTCTTCGTCACCCTGCGCATGGGCGGCTCGCTGTGCGGGGGTTAGTCCATCGATCGGGCCGGCAAGAGTCTCATTCGGCACCGGCCCTTTCGTCGAAACAAGTTGCTCGCAACCGGCGAGAAACAAGATTCCTGTAAGAGCAATGAACGAGAGATACTTTAAAAAATACATTTTAGATGAACACCTATACCCCGGTAACCAATCGCCATACCTGCGCTACAAAGAAACAGAGGATTAATCCCATCATGACGGGAAGAAGGGACGAAACGAGCGTCCATTTCACGCTTCCGGTCTCTTTGTAGATTGTGTAGATCGTTGTGGAGCAGGGGTTATGTACAAGACTGAAGAGCATCAGATTCACGGCAGTCAGAAGAGTCCATCCCCCCGCATGGAATACCGACATGTACGCGAGGCTGTCCTCGAGTTCAAACATCACTCCCGCACCCTCACCATACCCTGTAATTCCCGAAGCAAGAACGGTGAGCATGAGAATTGTCGGGATGACAATTTCGTTTGCCGGAATTGCGATGATGTACGCAAGCAGGATCACCCCGTTCAAACCGAGAAGCATTCCGAAAGGATTCAACCAGGCGATAACATGCTGGGCAAGACTGACATCACTCACCGTGATGTTGCCAAGCAGCCATATCACTGCACCTGCTGGAGCGGCAAAGACCACTGCCCGCCACAGAACAAAAATGGTTCTGTCGATCAGTGACGTGTAGAGCGTCCGCAGCACCTGCGGCGGACGATACGGGGGAAGCTCAAGACTAAACGTAGAAGCTTCGCCCCGTAATACAGTACGAGAGAGGAACCACGAAGTCAGAAATGTCAGCGCAATACCAAGGAGTGCAATGGCAACAACTGCAGACGCTGAGACAATGCCTCCAAGTGCCGCAGGGGCAAGCGCTCCGATAAAAAGACTTGCAATCAAAATCTGCGTCGGCCAACGCCCGTTGCACAATGCGAAGTTGTTTGTGATAATAGCGATCAGGCGTTCGCGGGGGCTGTCAATGATGCGCGTGGCAATTACACCCGCTGCGTTACATCCGTAGCCCATCGACATGGAAAGTGCCTGCTTGCCGTGCGCACCCGCCTTGCGAAACATATTGTCCAGGTTGAACGCAACTCTCGGGAGATATCCGAAATCCTCCAAGAGTGTAAAGAGGGGAAAGAATATCGCCATCGGCGGCAGCATCACACTGACGACCCACGCACCGGCGAGATACACCCCATCGATCAGCATACCATCCAACCACCAGGGAAGCCCCACCTGCAGACTCAGACCTTTGAGAGCGGGATGAACTGTATCGAGCAATAATGACGCGATCATTGCAGAAGGAACATTCGCGCCTGCGATCGTTAACCAGAAGACAACTCCAAGCAGTAGTATCATGACGGGAAACCCTGTGACTCTGCTTGTGAGAATGCGATCCAGGGTGCGATCCCAATTGAAGCGCGGCTTCTCGCCCGTTCGGGTGACCACGGAGTCGGCAATGCGCGCGGAGTCTTCGTAAATGGACTCCATAAGCGTGTCGTGGAAGTCCTCTCCCAGATCCCAGCGCAGCGTATTTGCTCTCGCGATGATCCCGATTTCTTGTGTCGTTGAATTCATACTGCCCCTACTTTCTCCGCAAACGATGCAAGTTCGGTGTTCCGCATAAGGTCATCAAGTTCGCCATCACGAACAGCGTCAATAATCCGTTGATCTCCTTCGAGAAGCCGCAATGCAACCCATCGTGGATTGGCGATCCCCGGAAAGCGGTTGGTAATATCGCTGGCGAGTTTCGCGATCGCGTGTTCAAGCCGTGTTGATTTGTTCTTAAGGCGGTGTGGTTTGCATACAACGTTTCCTGTCGCAACATCATGAAGCGACTGGAGAAGATTTGAAATTCCCGCTCCTTCACGCGCAGCCGTTGGTACAACCGGGACACCAAGCTGTTTCGAGAGCAACCGCTCATCAACAGCAATGCCGTGCCGTTTTGCTTCGTCGATAAGATTCAAACAAACGACGGCCCGATCAGTTATCTCGAGCACCTGCAGGACGAGATTCAGGTTTCGCTCCAGTCGCGTTGCATCAGCGACAATCACGGTGACGTCGGGCTGTCCGAAAAGAATGAAATTGCGCGCAACCTCTTCATCCGTACTGGTGGAAAGAAGAGAATAGGTTCCGGGAAGATCGACGATTTTGAACTTCTTTTCCCCGAAAGAGAACGCCCCTTCAGCACGCGTGACGGTTTTGCCGGGCCAGTTTCCGGTATGCTGATGCAAACCTGTGATAGCATTGAAGACCGTACTCTTCCCCGTGTTCGGGTTGCCGGCCAGGGCAACGACAAAATCCGCATCACGCATGTCAACGCCGAGTTTCTTCAGATTGGCCACGTTATGCGCCGGGCATGTTGCACACGCTTCGGGGGTTATGATTTGACTCATGCTGGCTCCTGCACACGATGAATTTGGATTTGTTCTGCCTGCTTTTGGCGAAGTGCGATCGTTGTGCCCCTGATCGTGTATGCTGTCGGATCCCCGCCGGCGCTTCTCATTTCTGCCGTAATGATCGTACCCGGGATAATGCCCAGATCCATCAGGCGTCGTCGCTGCATGCCGCGGATTCCACGCATTATGGAAGTCACCCTCCCCCGCTCGCCGGGTTCAAGAGAGGCGAGGGTCTCTGACCCGTTCTCGGACTCCATCGGAGCAACGAGCTGGAGAACGGAGATGTTGGCAGCAATAATCGGAGCGAGAATGATTTCCCTTCCCTCCGCCTCACACAAGAGCCGCTCCTGTGTCGCACTGATCAGGCGAAGCCGCATTCCTGGATGAAGTCCTTCGGCGACCAACTGCGCGTAGACCGCTTCTGGCTCATCTTCAACGTGAACAATTCCCACTGTTGTCCCCGGTTTGATGTCCGTAAGAGGCTGGCCAACTCGATTTGGCACATCGCCTTCCTCGGTAGGAATCGGGTCGCCATGAGGATCGAACCGTGGATTGCCCATTTGCTCCGCAAGCATGTTTGCCTGGGCCTGACTAATCCGGTGTTCCTGTTTCTCTGCCTCTGCATGCCACTCTGTTTCATTCACTCCGGTCTTGTCCGCAAGATACCGTTCCCACAAGCGATGGACACGTATGACACGAAGCGCGTACGAACGCCCCTCTTCGGTAAGCGTAAATCCTTCCCCCGAAGTCTGCACTAACTCCATTGCTTCAAGACGTTGCACCAGAAGCATGGTACGTTCCGCCGGAAGTTCTAACGCTCCCGATATGCTTTCCAGTGTACAGGTGATGTTCTTATATTCGCAGTTATAGAGGTGCTTCAGAGCGTCTTCGATTTGTACTTGTTGCGTGTTCCGTCTGGCACGCAGCCATTTCGCACGTATGCCGTACTTCGGCCATACAACAGCCGATACAACGCCAACCACGACGACCGCAACGATCAAAGCTATGCCCGGATCAACCATTGACTGTCCTCTTCTTCATGTTGATTTTCCTCGAGATATCGTTCTGACATTCTTGAGGCTCTTCGCCCTTCGTCCTCTTTCATCCGTAACCGGCTCCACGAAAATATGCTGGGCTAACTTCCCGCTGATGAAATGTTCCATCCCGTCCACCTCCACACGCAACGAGCCGTCGAATTCAAGCTTTTCTCTAATGTGAATTTTCTTGCGAAGAGTAATTCCGAGCTTCGATGCATACTTGAGCACATCAGGAGATGCATCACTCACGCGGCTGACGACACATTGCTCACCGACATTCAGGCTGCCGAGGGAGGAATGGCCGAACTGAGTGACTTTTCCTGCGCGCGTGGGGATTACGTCGCCATGCGGATCCTTTGTCGGGTAGCCAAGCGCGGCGTCAAGACGTTCTTCCAGTTTATCAGAAGTAATATGCTCCAATCGTTCCGCTTCCTCATGAATCTCATCCCACTCGTATTTCAAAACTTCCACCAAGAAAACTTCCCACAACCGGTGACGGCGTACAATCCTGATCGCCCTTTTTCTTCCTTCTTCGGTCAGGGCAACGCCTTTGTACGGCGTGTGGTGAACGCTCCCCTCGTCGGCTAACTTCTTGATCATTTCAGATACAGAGGCAGCCGAGACCTGGAGCCGCGCCGACAGAGAGGACGTCGTAACGCGACCTTCTTTGTTTTGAAGGGTGTAGATGCTTTTTAAGTAGTTCTCAACGTTTTCACTCGGCATGAGCCGGGGTTCCTAAGAAATAAGGTATTCCAGATAATTGATTTAGGTTAGCCTAAATATAAGAGTGTAGTCCTTCAATGTCAAGCGTGGTTATAGAAAGAGGCGAAAGGACTCTTTTTCCTGAGGCTTGTCGTCAATGCGCTCCCCACGCTCCGCGTGTCGCAGCAGGCGCAGTATATCGGGGCCAAGAACATCTGCCGATGTAGATTGAAATTGCTCCCCTCCGAATGTCTGAAT
The DNA here is from genome assembly GCA_036397975.1 of Bacteroidota bacterium. GTDB lineage: Bacteria > Bacteroidota > Ignavibacteria > UBA10030 > UBA6906 > SZUA-287. The sequence goes on along the minus strand of DASWHW010000003.1, from coordinate 13,984 downwards.
TGTCTCTGTCTGCGCTCGGAGCATGTCCTCGTCCTGGCGGAAAATGCGCATGATGATAGGCTTGAGAAGAAGCGCGAGGAGGCGGTCAGGAAGCGGCGTCCGAAAACTCATTAATGCAAAAATTCGTGTGCGGAAATCTTCCACCGGCGTCAACGCGGCGGTAATACAAAGGTGGCTCGAACCCCCCAGATGGTATTCCACCTGAACGATCGAAGGAAGGATGAATCGGTCGAAGTGCGAGACCACGCCTCCTCCCGGCGAGAGAATTTTCCCTGCGATGCCTTTGGGGCGGGGCTCGCCGATATACTCAGCCTCTACCCGATCATGTAATCGGTTCACCTTCACTTCAATCTCGTTCTTTCTCCCATCCGATCGACGGAAAAGCCCGCCGTGGAGATATGCAGTATGAGGAACATCGAGCGCATTCTCCGCCGTCGCGTGAATAGATCCGTGAACATCCAGTGTTGCTCGTATGGTCGTATACTTTTTCTCACGCAGCAACGGAAATCGAAACACTTCCCGAGTCGGCTCAGTGTCGGGAGTTGCATAAACCCAGATGAATCCATCCTCTTCATGCAAGGAGAATGACTCAACACGGCCCTTCTTCACGCCAGGACTTCCCGAAACCGCGGGAACATGCACGCATCTCCCCGTCGTATCGAATTGCCAGCCATGATACGAGCACTCCAGCACACTCTGTTTCACGACGCCAAGACTGAGAGGGGCGTTGCGATGGGGGCAACGATCAAGCAACGCTCCGGCCACCCCTACACTATCTCGAAACAGAACATAGGGAATTCCGTACACGGTGGTACGAAGGGGGGCCTTCCCCAACTCGGAAGAAGTCGCAACGACATACCAGTCGTTCACAACACGGGCGACTGATGTTCGGCCCTTGGAGAAAGGATATTCTTGCATTATCGAATTCCAGGTTAATGAAGGATAAATGATACGCATACGATTTGCTTGACACAAGACCCGTCATTACATCCGAAAATGAATTGGTTTCTATAAGAAATTTATCTTGAAATTCACTTTGTCACACTTTCTCGTTATCATAGAGAAACCTTCACAGGTTCAACTTTGAAAAGGATACAACAATGTCTCTGCTAATTATTCCATTGATCGTTATTGTCGGACTGGCTCTTTGGGCAGTCATGAAGTACAATGGGCTTGTCACGCTTCGCAATCAAGTCCAGAACGGATGGAAACAGATTGACGTCCAGTTGAAACGACGTCATGATCTGATCCCGAATCTTGTCAGCACGGTGAAGGGGGCAATGGAGTTCGAACAGGATACACTGGAAAAAGTCATCAATGCCCGGAACGCCGCTGTCTCCGCACAGGGCGTCGCAGACGTCGCGGCAAAAGAAGGCGAACTGACCGGGGCCCTTTCCCGGCTGTTCGCACTCGCCGAAAATTATCCGACGCTGAAGTCGAACGACAATGTGAAGCAGTTGCAGGAAGAGCTTTCCAGCACGGAGAACAAAATCAGTTTCGCCCGACAATTCTACAATGATATTGCGACGAGATTCAACACGGCGCAGCAGGTGTTTCCAGGGAATATTATTGCCGGGATGTTCAACTTTACCGCAACGGAATTGTTCGAGATACAGGATGAGATCGAACGGATCGTTCCCAAGGTCGATCTTTCATTGAAGAAATAGGCCCACGGTATCATGCAGGTCCGCAATCTGTACGAGCAACAGGCCTCAAACAAACGTAACACCATTCTGGTGATGGTGGTATTTGTTCTTTTTCTCTCTTTCCTCGGTTTCGGAACCGATACATTCCTCTTGCAGGCAGGATTTCCATTCGCGACATTGATCGCTCTTTCACTCGGATTCGGAAGCTCCGTGTGGAGTCTCAACAGCGGTGCACAGGCCGTTCTGCGCGCGTCCGATGCGCAGGCAATTGCACCCGGTGATCCCCGCTATCAGCAGCTGCTCAATGTCGTCGAAGAAGTTTCCATCGCTTCGGGACTGCCTCGCCCGCAAGTCCATGTCATCCCGGATCTCGATCCCAATGCATTCGCAACGGGTAAAGACCCGGAACATGCCCATCTCGCCGTCACGGAAGGACTTCTGGCCCAGTTAAACAGAGAAGAATTACAGGGCGTCGTCGCCCACGAAATCGGTCACATCAAGAATTATGATATCCGGATGATGACTGTGGTGGCAGCATTGATCGGAGCGGTGATGTTGTTGTCACAGGTTGGTATACGATCATCGATGTATGGCGGGACACGGAGGAGGAGTTCTGACAGGAGTGGAGGATCGGGAAATGCGCTTGTCTTTGTTCTCTGGATCATCGCGATGATTTTCGCGCCAATCATATCACAGATTCTGGCAATGGCAGTGTCGCGGCAGCGTGAATACCTTGCGGATGCCTCCGGCGCAGAACTTACACGCAACCCGGGTGCTCTCGCCTCTGCGCTGGAGAAAATCGATGCTGCCGTTGAACCTACCCGGTCGATCAAGAAGGGTGTAGCTCACTTATGCATTGCCGACCCTCTGGGAAGAAGCCTGAATGCACGGGAAGGAACGTTTTCGGATTTGTTTGCGACCCATCCCCCGATTAAAAAAAGGATCGCGATCCTCAGAGGAATGGCCTACAAGAATTAAATGAATGAGGGGCCGGCATTAATCATCACACTTGCTGTAGCCGCATTCCGTGTCGACACACGCCATACACCCGTTCTCCATCTTCAATGAGCGGTTACCGCATTTCGGGCAAATCTTCAACACATCCTGGTCTCCTTCTGCAAGGAGTTGCTTTGATGATGACGGAAGGCCAGCCGTTGCCACGTCCTGCTGAATCACGCCGATGTCTTCGAAGAAGCGTTCTATCACCTTCGCTACTTCCGCATAAAACGAGTGAATATACTTTCCTTCTTTGAAATATCCTCCGTTGGGATCGTAGATGCCGCGGAGCTCTTCGAGGATGAAGGTGGGGTCTGTCGATTTTCGGAAAATCGCAGAGATCAAACGCGTGAGTACAGTGTACTCAGCAGCGCGTGTCAAGTCCTTGCTGTTGATGAAAATTTCAATCGGACGGTTTTTCTTATTTTCTGTTACATAACCAAGCGTGATGAAGACGCTGTTGCGGATGAATCCGCTCTTCATTTTATAGACGCGCGCCTGCGTCACTTCCGGTCGCGGACCAACGAACTGATCCTTCGCTGTTGCGCTGATGACGAACGGTCGCTCCTGCTTCACTTCTTCAATTTCAACAGCTGCTGTCGGTAACGTGATCATTTCTGCACTCCTTACATTTTCTTAGTTCTGTCGCACCAGCGCTTCCGGTACGTGCTCAAGGTGACTGAGGTTCAATTCATTTCGTTTCAACATGTGGTAGACGGTGGTCAATCGTCCATTCGGTTGGCGGATGATCTCATCGCCTGTGGTCTCGATTTCTTTCCCATCGGGCGTCCGGAGAATGTACTTTTTCCCTTTTGCTTCCTGGAACCCCGTTTTCTTCCCGTCGACACTGAGAATGGGGTACCTGCTGCCGTCACGATAGACAGTAATACCTTTAAGATTGTTTTTCCAAGCATCAAGATAAATCTGGGAAATAACTTCCGGCTCGACATCGTCGGGTAGATTAACTGTAGAGGAAATGGAATGATCGACGTACTTCTGGCAGATACCCTGAACACGGACGCGCATCGCCGGCTCGATTTCGTGTGCGGTTCGGAAAAAATGCGAGGGAAGAAGTTCTTGGATCGGCTTCTTCTGTGCCTGATCCCACAATCCCTTCATGTGAAGATAACCGTGCACCGTACTATGGAACACACGGAAGAGCTGGTTTCCGAATGATTCAGACCGGCGTGTGTAGTACAATGCGAACACGGGTTCCACTCCGCCCGAAACGCCTATGAAATTTCTTCCTTCATGCTCGAATCCAAGAACGATATTGGAAATGCTTCCCGTCGGAGCAATCGAGAGGATCGCAATGTTGCGAAGCCCCTTCTGTTTGATAAGAGCCCGGGTTTCATCACTCAACGCTTCCTTGAAGAAAGGGCACCGCGCATACTTTTCGTAATCAAAGATTGGCGAGGGACCCTTCTCCTCCGCGATATGAGCGGAGGACTGGTACGCCGCATCAGCGATGTGCGACATGACTTTTTCCATCAAAGCAAGCGCCTCGTCACTGTCATACGCATGCCCGAGTTGGTTCAGCATATCGGCAATACCCATTACACCAAGACCAAGACGGCGCGTTTCTGCTGCTGCCTGCCGTTGCTTCTCCAGCGGGTTCAGCGCTTCATTCCATTCGACAACATTGTCAAGAAAGCGGATTGCGGTTTGCGTCACGTTCCAGATTGCATCCCAATCGACCACGGCCTCCGGTGTATACCCGTTCACGACGAACCTGCTCAGATTGATAGATCCGAGGTTGCACGCTCCTCCATCCTCAAGGGGGACCTCAGCGCACGGATTGGTGCAGGCAATCGGTCTGCCGACGTAGTTCGACGGACTGTATCGGCTCATAGTCGACCAGAAGATGAGTCCGGGTTCCGCAGTCCGGTAGTTTCCTTCGACGAAAGTGTCCCAAACATCCCTGGCTTTAACCAAGTTTCTGATTTCTCCAGTTTGTTCTGATCCGAAATACAGAAGAAAATCGCCCGAATTGCGGATGGCAAGATCGTAATCCTTCGCTTGTTGTTCTATTACATAATCGCCATACACATCGCGGGTAGTATCATCTGCAAGGTCCGACGCTGTCACTTTTGCAAGCCCTCGCTCCCGAAGCCATGCATTGAGATCGTCAATCGATTCAAACTCGTCGGCAAGCTCATACGCGCGGACATCCTTGGACGGGATGCCATACGAATAGTGTCCTGTCTCCGCCTGATACGCTTTTCGCAGCGTGGGTCGGTTATACTTCCGGTATACGAGAATCTTAGACGGGCCATGCGTCGTTTGCTCATCCACCGCCTGCATGAACTCGTCGGTGACCTTGATACTGATATTGGCAAACCGAACCTGTGTGTTCTCCCTGACCTGGCGCTCCACCTCTTGAATCTGTTTCTCATCGAAAGCGCCCGACCATTTGCACTGGTCAACGATCTGTCGTGTCACCCAGTTGGAATTTTTCTTCACCTGAATAAAGTCCAGCACATCGGGATGCTTCACATCGATCGTGAGCATCAGTGCACCGCGGCGTCCGCTTTGTCCGATCAAACCGGTGGTCAGCGAGTATAATTCCATGAACGATACTGCCCCAGTCGACTTGTCCGCAGCGTTATGAACAACGGAGTCTTTCGGTCGGAGTGAGGAAACGTCAACGCCGATCCCACCGCCGTAGGAGTACGTGCGGGCACAGTCATACGCGGCCGAATATACCGACTCAATATTATCTTCTTCAATCTTTGTAACGAAACAATTCGCAAGGGTCTTCATTCGGTAGAGATCACCCGCGCCAGCAAGAACCCGGCCACCGGAAATGAATTGCCCTTGGTAGAGAATCCTGTAAAATTTTTCCGCCCATTCCTTGCGCTTTGCGTCAGTTCGTTCTACGGTCGCAAGGAAGGAACTTAAACGAACGAACACGTCCTCGGGCCTTTTCTCGATAACCTTGTTGTCGAGATCCTTTACAAAATATTTCTTCTGATAGATATTGGTCGCGAGTTCGTTGCCGCCGAGGTAATCGGGATGACTGGGCAGCGCACCGGAAGCAACATGTTCCGACAATGCGGTGTAGAGTTGTTCATACGCATGAGTACGAGCCTCACCGATTCGCTGTGCAGTTTTTCCCTTCACGGAAAACATGTCTCGTAAGACCATGGATTATTCCTCCGTACTAATACTCCATGACAACGCGATAACCGTGTGGTTATCGCGTGATGCCACAAGTTCAATAAAACACATTTGGTTTCGCCAGACCGGCGAGAATGAATTATCTTTTATGAAGCTTTGCAATGATCTCAATGTTCAGGGGTCTTGAAAATGTGAGGACGTCCGACCGGAGAAACCTAGGGCGTCAAACCATTACCCAGGTGGGGTTGAATGTACATCATCTCAAGTAAAATATCAAAGACTTGCGGGAAAAATTTTTGGGGGCAAGTTAAAGAAATGCAATCGCGAAGGTAAATCGAATATGCGATGAGCAGGATACCGCCAGCCAAGCCTTTGTTCCCGAAGCCATGCTTATGAATGTTGTTAGACAGGTCTCCTGACTTGCTGCAAAATTTCCCTTTGCCTTCCCATTCACGAGGGAACAGTGGCGTGTCTAAGGAAAAACTCCAACAGCTTACAGTTGCGGGTACAGCCCCGGAATCTCACCGGGTTCCCAAGAAGCCTAACAACCTTAAGGTTGATTCAAGGTGAAGATTATTTTTGCAAACTGCAAGAAGAAAAAATCTTTGAGCGAAAAAAACTACAGCCAGTACCAGCCCGGAACTTCGTGAAGAAATATTTTAACAACATTAACTTTCTTTCGGACACGAACTTGGTCGGCAGCAAGCCGATGGTAATACACACCGCTTGCCAGTGAAGAATCATCGAAGGGAACCGCATGATAACCGGCTTCCGCAATGTCATTGACCAGCGTTCGTACATCTCGACCGAGTTCACCTGCGCCCATATTAGAACTTACACGACTTTCAACGTAACCTCCTGTTATCGAAGGAACAATCGTTCCTCTATCGATCTTCTTTTTTGAATATTTCGTCGGGTATTCCCGCGTTGATCTCAACATCTGAGTATTCAATGGTAATCAATCCGCGTTTGGGCATCTGGGGTCGTCGTCGGGGAAAATCAGTTTCAGGAGTGCCGCCTTCATCTGTGGAATCGTCATCGGGTGATTCAATTCGCACATCGAGCCTTATTGGAATCCAATGACCCTCTCTTTCAACAAAGCCGAACACACCGGTCAGCGTTCTTCCTTGAGGCAAGGAGCGGACAAAACCTTCCGGCGTCCATCGGGTGGTATCAACATAAAGTGCGAGGGGCTGTCTCTTCCGGTTACGTCCTATGAGGGTCAGCCGGCTACAAGTCTTTCCGTTCAGAGTGTCGGTGGCAACATCTCTCACCTCATAATTCCGTCCCAGGGAAGAAAGACCGAGAGCAAGTCCATCACGTGGAACCATCATGAACCCCTCCGCATCAATATGCATTTTGTCGGGTTGCTTGAAGAACAACTTCCCCGTCATTGGTGGGACGTTCATTCGTTCCATATCAACACTAATCGTAAGCGTTGCGGAAAAATCCTGGATCCACGAGAACGTCTGCTCAACCCTCTCTAGAATTCCGTCTCCACATCGGGCGGGGGTCGGGTGCAGGAGGATCAGGAGGAGGACTACCGGCGCAGCGATCTTGATACGTCGCATCATCATCACCTGTTCGGCATGAAGGGTTTCCATTTCGATTCGGGCGAGGGTGCCGTCATCAGACTGACGATGATTAACGCGAGAATCGACGCGGCTGCTGAAGGTAGGATAATGTAGTCCGCCTCCATGAGCGGTTCGGGAAGAATGAAATTCAGAATCGTGATGAGTACCGTAACACCCATTCCCGATGCAACGGAAGCTACACCGCCCTGCACAGTCACGCGTTTCCATAGAAATGCCGCCAGCAACGCCGGGGTAATTCCTGCCCCGACCATCGCATAGGCGGTGAACGCCATTGCGAGAATCGTGGTAAAGAAATTTGCCAGCGCAAACGCAACGAGACCCAGAACAAGAATCGCCACGCGTTGAAACAGGACAATCTTCTTCTGCGAAACATTCGGATTAATGAACCGCTGGTAGATATCACGTGTGATGTTCGTTGAAGGAATCATCAGGAATGTGTTCGCTGTCGAGAGAATAATCGCCACCGCTGCACACAAGAGAATGATCCCCGCAAAGGTCGGTATGTCATAGCGGGCAAGGTGAAGAATGATCGTTTCCGTCACTGCCTTATCTACGACTCCTCCAACAGAGAAAGGCTCAACGTTGTGATACATCGAACTGCCGATAACGGCGAGGGTAGTCAACGCAGTTTCGATTATCACCACCCCGACCACCATTCCGATGACTGCCTTCCGGGCCGTCTTTTCGTCTTTCGCGGAGAAGAACTTCTGGTACATGCTACTTTCACTCAGCAGGAGGAAGAGGGTTGGCAAAAAGAGACCAAGCGCCCACACTCCATCATTCGAGCCAAATACTGCAAACCGGTCTGCCGGCAATGTATGCACATGCTCGATTCCTCCGGCTGCTGTGAGTGCGAGCGGTATCGCAATCAACACGCCGACAGTCATGACGATTCCGTTAAAAAGGTCCACTGTTATGATAGAGACCATCCCGGCTGCAATCGTAAAGAGAATAACCACCAAGCAGACTATTGCCCCGCCAATCAACGGATCAACTCCGGTAAGGATATTCAACAGTCTCCCCCCTCCACGAAACTGATAGCCGGCAATGGTGAGGTAGGCAATAGTGATAGCGGAAGTTCCAAGGAGTCGCGCCGCGGCATTATATCGCTTTTCGAGAATGTCAGATAACGTGTACTCAGAAATTCTTCGGACGCGATCGGCGAGGAAGAAAACAATGACGATCCCGAGCCATGCGCCCGCGCTAAACCACAGTTCGGAGAACCCCATCCGAAACGCAAGCCCCGCACCTCCAAAAAGACTGCCGGATCCAATCCACGTGCAGACCAGCGTCGCAACGAGAAACCACGCGGAGGTCTTTCGACCCGCAACCATGAAGTCGTCCTGATTCTTTACCGAACGGCTTTTGTAGACGCCGACGGCGAGGATGCCTCCTACATACAAGACAACCGCCATGATATAGATGTCCATGAGTACTCCTACTGTGTAAAGTGGATTAAGGGCTGTTTCGCAACTAGAGGAGAAGAAGTTCTTTTTGTATCTCCCCGGTCACTTCCGGAACACCGTCGTGACGGACGAACATGTTAATCTCTGTCCGAGCCGCCATTTGCCCTTCAAGGTAGATTCCTGGCTCCACCGAGAAGCAGCATCCCGGCATAAGCTGACGCTCATCTTTCGTTTCGAGGTTATCGATGTTCACGCCGTTCCCATGCACTTCCTCGCCGATGGAATGGCCCGTGCGATGAAGAAAATACTTTCCATAACCCGCTTTCTTCACCACCGACCTGCACGCATCATCAACTTCCCAACCGTAACATACCTTCCCCTCCTCAAATCGCTTCTTGACGAACGCAATTGCGGCATCGCGCCCATTCCGGGCAGTCTCGAACATCTCACGGTACTTCGGAGGCGGCGTGTTCCCAACAAAACCAACCCACGTAATGTCGTAGTATATTCCTCCGGGTTCAGCCTTGCGTGCCCAGAGGTCAATCAACACCGTATCCCCGGCTTTGAACGGCCTTGCGTTCTGCGGCGTGATTTCGAAATGAGGGTCTGCCGGGTGCTCGTTCGTCCCTACAATGGGTGCGTCGTGGGTCTCCAATCCCTCCTCTTTGAAACGTCCGAGAATATACTGTTGGATATCATATTCTGTCGTTCCGTTTCCCGAGGCAACCGCATCCCGGATTTTTTGAAACGCCTCTGCGCGAATGCGATCTACGATCACTCCCGCCTCCTTGTGCAGTCGATATCCCTTCTCGCTGATTGTTGATTCAAAGAGCTGCACGAGATCTGCGGATGAGACAATCTTATGCCCGAATCCTTTTACCAGTTCGAAGATTCCTGCATCAACAAGCGAAACGTACGGGATGTTGTTCTTCGGTGAATACTGCATCGCAATTTTCTTTTTCGGACCAAGCATTCGCTTCAGTGACGAATGCAATTGTTCCCAGGCTAGATACACTTGCTTGGAGCCTGTTAGGGAATCCAGTTTTCCTTTCTCAACGGTATGAACAAGTTTTTTGGGACTGCCTTTGGCAGGAATAAAGTAGAACCATCGGCGGGTGCTGATTTTTGTCGGATCAATTCCGAGGATGCGATACGCAAGGTGGTCGCGTCCGCGAAAATCGGCCAGGAGCCAGCCGTCCAGTTTTCGTTCACGCAACGCCTGTCGAATGTGTTCAAGATTCATGAGTGCGTTCCTGGTGATGAATGATGGGGAAATTGCATGGATGAAGTGAAAGGTGTGAGGTTAGCTCAGGACATCCTTCTTCACAAAAATATACCACGTTACAAGGTAAAATCCAACGCTGAACCCGCCAAGCCGCATCAGCGACGAAGCAATTTCACCCCAGCGAATCGGCATCTCGAACGCCTGCATCCAGATATTCATGTACGTGGTGAAGAGATACGGTCGAACGGCCTGAAGGCTTTCAATGGGAAGATTCGCGATGACAAAGAAAACAATAATTACCGCCATTGTCGCAATAATGGGACCAATCGCATTCTCCACCAGAGAAGAGAAAAGAAATGCCAGCGATGCCACGCACCACATGCTGAACACCGCAAGGCCGAAACCCAACATCAATCTGGTGGGAACGGAAGCAGAAGGAATAATCGTGAACTCTTTTCCAACCACCAACAAATCTCCCGGACCAAACAAGATCAGCCCCACACCAACACCGACTGCACCGAGAAAAATGACCAGCAGCGCGGCATACACGAGGGCAGCAAGGTACTTGCTCAAGAGAATTCTCGACCGAGATGCCGGGCGTGTGAGAAGCAGACGCACTGTGCCGGATGTCGCTTCGCCAGCCAACTGATCACCGGCCACGAGAGCGATCAGAAAAGGAACATGGACCCAGAGACTCATCATAAGGGTGTAGGTGACCCAGTACGCGTTGAAGAGGTTTCCGATGAGGAGGAAATCGCGGGAAAGGTTGCGCGTCATGTTCTGCACCATCGTCCCCCCTTCCAACTTCAGTGCAATCTCCACCAAGGGAATCACGACGGTAAGAGTAATAAATCCGATATAGGTTCTCCACTTGAAAAATATCTTGATCAGCTCGTAGCGGAGGAGAAGAAAAAGAGAGGAGGGGTGATACTCCGCGTGACCACTAATCGACATCACTCACCCCCTCGGTGATGGAAAGGAAGTACTGTTCCAGGGAACGAAGAGGGGTGATCGTCGCAACCTCAATTCCCGATTTCATAAGCATCGAGGAGAGGAGTGAGGAATCCGTGGTGCCAATCGTCACCTGCAACTCGTCTCCCTGCACAACGACCTTCTTGACAAATGAAAGCTGGCTGAGAACTCGTTCCGTGTATTTCCTCGGACGGGCCATTAGGCGAACCACCATATCTCCATCGTTCAGCAACTTTCCCACCTTCCCCTGCACGATAATTTCTCCACGGTGGATAATCGCCATGTTCGTGGCCACCTGCTCGATTTCGCTGAGGAGGTGAGACGAAAGGAACACCGTGATCCCGCGCTCTGCGGAAAGCCGTCCGATGAGTTCGCGTACCTCCTTGATCCCCTGTGGATCAAGACCGGTCGTCGGTTCATCCAGAACGATGAACTCCGGTTGCCGCAGCAACGCCTGGGCAATGCCGAGACGTTGCTTCATTCCGTGCGAATAAGTTTTGACCTTGTCCTTCGCCCTCTTGGTGAGTCCGACAAGATGAAGCACTTCATCGATTTCTTTTTTGGAGACGTTGCCACTGAGCGAGGCAATCGACTCAAGGTTACGGCGTCCGGACAGATACAGATAGAAGTCCGCTCGTTCCACCAGGCCACCGAGACGCGACAACACTTCCGCCCGATGCGTGAGAACGTTCTTCCGAAAAAACTCCACCCGTCCCGTCGTTGGACGGATCAGCGTCAGTAACATTCTAATGGTGGTGCTTTTCCCAGCCCCGTTCGGCCCGAGGAATCCGAAGATTTCTCCGCGGTGGACAACGAGATTCGCCTCTCGCACTGCCCACCGATGGCGATACCTTTTGCCAAGATTGAATGTCTGGAGAACGATTTCGGAAGACATCGTTTTGAGGATGTGGATGGAATACGTTTGTATATATCACGAAATGCCGAGAACCGCAACACATATTGCTTCTCCAGTGTGATTTCTCTATCATGCTTTGTACCAAGAGTGACAATGAGAACGCACCATCTCAATTACCGGGATCCACATACCTCTCCCGGCACATGAGCCGCATGGCCAAGAAACGCATAACACGCCAAGAATCATCACAAAGACCTTCCGCCAAACGCGGGCCTTCCCCTGCATCAACAACAGGCGGAACGCGCAAGCGTAATAAATCTCTCAACGGCACCGATAGAGTTCGACAAAATATTCTCTTTACAGAGGTAAGGGAAAAAGCTCTCGACGCTGTCATGCCCAAACTGACAGAGGTTCATTATAAGCCCGGCGAGATCATCTTTGATGAGTCAACCCTCGGTCGATCGCTCTACCTCATTGCCATGGGAAGAATCCGCATAAAAAAATACACCAAGTACGGAATTGAAACAAGGCTTGCCATATTGCGTGAGAACGATTTCTTCGGAGAGCTTTCTATTATTGACGGGCAGGTGCGATCAGCAAGGGCCGAGGCAATTGAAGAATGCATCATTATGGAAATGAGTGGGGACGATTTCCGCCATCTCGTGAACACGAGTCCCGCCTTTGCGATGAATTTGATGAAGAAGCTTTCGTTCAGTCTGCGCGCGATGGATCAGACATTTGTTGCAGAACTGGAGAAAAATTCTCTCTCCGCGAAAGTCAAAATGGACCGTCTGAACCTGCTGGTAGAGGCAAGCAAGACGGTGAACTCGACTATTGATATCGATAAGCTGCTGGGACTGATCCTCGGCGCGGCAACACGAAGTGTCGATGCTGACCGGGGAACGCTGTATCTGATTGATGAAGCGACGGGAGAACTCTGGTCTAAGATGACACAGGGAAAAAGTACAGTGGAGATCCGGCTCCCCATTGGCAAAGGGCTGGCCGGATTCGTTGCGAAGACCGGCGAGACAATAAACATAGCCGATGCCTACAAGGATCCACGCTTCAATCCCGAAATCGACAAGCGAAGCGGGTATCGTACCCACAACGTCCTCACCATTCCGATGCGCGATAAGGAAGGAAAGATTGTCGGTGTCTTTCAATTTCTCAACAAGAACGCCGGCTCCTTCACGGAGGACGATGAGTCTTTCATTGACGCACTCTCTGTACATGCCGCAATAGCGGTGGAAAATGCATGGCTCGCCCAAGAGATGGTAAAGAGCGAACGTCTGAGCGCCGTTGGGAGAATGGCGAGCACAATTATACATGACATCAAGAACCCGATGAGCACCCTTCGTCTCTACGCACAGGTCATTAAGAAGCGATCGGGGAATGAGGAAGCCTCGCGCATGGCAGAGGAGATCATACGGCAGGTGGACCGGTTTGTGAACATGACGCAGGAGATTCTTGACTTCTCACGTGGTATTAGTGAAATACACTTGCAGGATACCGATGTTGGAGTCCTTATGGACACCGCTCTCCGGTTCATCGAACAGGATTTGAACAAGAGGAAAGTGACGTTGGAGCGAAAGCTCAGTTATACCGGCGCGTGCTTGCTCGATCTTGATAAGATGGTACGCGTGTTCTATAATCTCGCAACCAATGCCGCCGATGCGATGCCTCACGGCGGAACGCTTACGGTCTCATCGGAACAACAAGATGGTGATCTCGTTATTTCGTTCGCCGATACCGGTGAAGGAATCTCTGAGGAGATCAAGGCGAAAATTTTCGAGCCGTTCGTTACGTTCGGTAAAAAACATGGCACCGGACTTGGTCTCTCTATCGTGAAGAAAATCGTCCAGGATCACAAGGGTACTATTCACGTCACGACTGAAAAAGACAAAGGAACAACGTTCACGTTGAACATTCCTCTTGGTGAAAAGACATAACATTCTTTTCCCAACACCAGCACACCTTTCAAGTAGTACAACCGCCTGCCCGACTCGATTCGGATCCATAAGATAGAAAGTACGACAATCCTGGCCTCGTCATAAAATGACTGGCCGTCTTCGATTGTCCACACAGACTTTTCAAATGCAGTAGAACAACCGCTTGCCTGACCCGATTGGGTTCTAAAAGGTGGGCGAACGCTTGACCTACACCGAGAT
>DASWHW010000002.1:0-5785 GCA_036397975.1 Bacteroidota bacterium | reverse complement strand
AAAAACCCCCTCACACGGAGCAGCGCGAAGACAGAGAAATTCCAACGAGGTGTCTGGAAACTTCGGGAGCTTTCGTATTTTTGATCCTTTTCGATAGACTTTTTTCTCTTGCTCTTCTGAGGAGGCATGATTAGATTACAGTCATTCATCCCTTGATCTTTGAACGTCTGATTGAGCCCAGGGTAATCAGCAGGCGTCATCCTTCCACTTTTACTCTTGCGGCTTGTACACGACGTCCACTGGTGACAGATGTGCCGAAGGAAGCGTGAGTTTTCATAAACCTCTAACGCAGCAATCGTTCCACACTCGTGGCAATCACCAATCATCAACATTCATGGAGTACCATGAAGATGACGACGCTCAGAATTGCAATCACTCTCCTTGCTCTATTCGTTCCATACACTTCTCTGCACACCCAGCAAGGGATTTCATCAACAAATCAAGGCTACTCGATGAAAATCCAAATGGATAATCGGGGCGTATTTGGCCTGCAAGCATATCCCGGCGGAGCACAAAACCCAAATGGTCTTGGTTTGGAGTATCCTGCTGGAACGACAGTCGAGCACCTTTTTGGAAGCGGAATATGGGTTGGAGGATTGCTGGATACAACCGCCTCAGGAAGTGGAACCAGGATTCGAGTCGTCTCGACCGGCTATCAAGGATGGGAAGGTCCTCTCTTCGAGTTTTACCCCGGGTCATCTCCCGCCGATACAATTTGGAAAACGTTTGGGATTGGTGATCCGGAACCTCCGGGCTGGAGTGCATATTGGGGTTCCCTGCTTCCCTTTCGACCCCTCTCCGATAACGATAATCACTGTCTGTACAGTGATAACAATGTCGTCGTCTCTGGCGCAGTTCCTATGAGGTTGAAAGTGGCTCAGAGTTCGTTCAGTTGGAATCATCCGTATGCCGACGGAATTCTCATCGTTGAATATCGGATTGTCAATGCAGGTCCATGGACCATCGATAGTGCGTATATAGGACTCTTCTCGGAAATAGACGTTGGTGAGATCGGAGAAAGCTTATATTTTATGGATGACTACTCGGGGTACTACCCGTCTTTAAGAACGGGTTTTGTTGCCAGTCCTCTCTCTTTTGGGTCAACTCCGGTAGGGATTCGATTGCTCGAAGCTCCAAGACCCTGGGATTCCCTGCGTATCACTTTCCAATGGTATCCCGGCATTCAAAGTCCATTTCCGGATAGTGTTCGATATTCGTTACTAAGCTCTGGCGCTATCAGGCCAGATGAATATCCCGCTTTATCAGATACAAGATTTCTTCTCGGCTGTGGACCATTTCAGATCAGGCCATCCGGCGATCCGAATCCTGACACACTGAAATTCGCGGTAGCCTTCATCGCGGCCGAGAATCTCGTTGAATTACGGGATGCCGGCGTCCGCGCGCTCGATATCTACCAGAATGGAATTCCGATCGCAGGAATAAAATCAAGCCGACATTCGAACGAACAAGGAGGTCTACAATGAAAAACCTCCCGCTTGTTGCTATCTTCACAATTGTATCATTTGGAACAGTAAGTTCGCAGCCTGTCTGGGTGAGAGAGAACATAGGTCCAGGTGCCAGCCTCTTGAGCGTCAATGTCGTTGATCCCTTTGCTATTGTATGTGTTGGGGTGGGTGGAAGGATTGTTCGCACTACTGATGGCGGCACGTCGTGGAATGAAGTAAGCACCTCCGTGAACGAGCATTTATTCGATGTTACTTTCTCCAGTTCGCTTCGGGGAACAGCAGTGGGCATGCACGGGACGATTCTTCGCACCATTGATGGAGGCGCCTCCTGGAACCTTGTGCAAAGTGGAACAGAGCATGAACTCTATGAAGTGGAGTTCGCGACAGTCGACAATGGCTGGATCGTCGGCGCTGGAGGGACGATTCTTGCAACAACGAATGGTGGCGATTCATGGATGCCATTGTCATCAGGCACCACAGCCAATCTCTATGGCATCGCGGCGGCAGACCCAATGAATCTTGTGGCGGTCGGCGGCTTTGTTTCTGCGATCGCACTGACCAGCACCAACGGCGGACAAACATGGGCAGTTCGACAAACCGGCTTGTCTGAAATCTTTTTCGATATTGATTTCCGGAGTTCTCTTGAAGCAACAGCAGTGGGGTCAAATGGACTTATCGCCTCCACAACGGATGGTGGAATATCCTGGATGAGCTACGTTGGAGCAGGCGCTGGTATGCATTACGGTATCCAGTGGACCAGCCCATCCGATGGTTTGATCGTCGGAACGTACGGCGGCCTCTACACAACTGACGGTGGATTAACCTGGACTCGCCCAAGCTTCGGTGGACATGATATCCATACCTCTAACGGCATCGAGATCATTGCAGGAAGGGGAGGCGTTTTCAGAAGGGTGGGCAACTATGGATGGGTTTTGCAGGAATCCGGAACGACAAGGATTCTCAATAGCGTTTCGACCGCAGCGTTCGATCATGCGATAGCAGTTGGTGACTCCGGCTTTACGCTAAAGACCACAGACGGAGGAAGTTCATGGCAGGCATTAAACTCTGGCGTGTCGGTAACTCTGAACGGCGTGTGGTTTTCTCCGGATGCCCAGCATGCGGTTACTGTGGGAAACGGCGGGACCATTCTCACTACGAGCAATGGAGGTGCGACGTGGAACCAAAGAGCCAGCGGGGTCTTTTCCGATCTCAGGGCGGTGGATTTTTCATCAAATTCAGTTGGTACAGCCGTTGGTGTAGATGGAATAATAATCCGTACCACAAACGGTGGCGTCAATTGGTCCGCTCAAACAAGTGGAACAACTGCTTTCCTGAACTCTGTCTCGCTTCTCGATGACAACCTGGGCATTGTGGGCATATCCAATTTTATCGGAGACAAACTCCTCCAGACTACAAACGGGGGAACCGCGTGGAGTGCTGCGGGGTCAAGCATTAACGGACTGGTATTCGCAGTTTCTGTTTTAAGCTCCGATAACTGGGTTACCGGAAGCTCTTATAGAATCTATCGAACTATCGACGCAGGAGTAACATGGACTGGTCACGTCAACCCAACAGGGACCCGCCGTGGTATGGCGTTCCCAGACCCTAACAGCGGATGGGTTGTTGGTAGAGGAATCTCCATAACGCGAGATAATGGACTAACGTGGAACGATCAGCTTGTTCCAACCCAATTTGCGCTCCACAGCATTTCGATGTGGGACACCTCAAGGGGCGTTGCTGTTGGAGAAGTTGGAACGATCTTGCGGACAATGAATGGCGGTACGTTGGTGGTCGAGGTGCGCCAACGTGGCCCTGATATCCCCGTGGAGTTTCTCTTAGATCAAAACTATCCCAACCCCTTCAATCCCAGCACAACGATACGTTACGAAATGCCTTTCTCCGGTCATGTTCGACTCTCCGTCTACAACATTCTCGGCCAGGAGATCACGACGCTCGTGAACGAAGAGCAGAATGCAGGATACCAATCAGTAGTGTGGAAAGCGGGTAATGTGGCGAGCGGTGTTTATTTCTACAGACTGCAGTCGGCGTCGTTTGTGCAAACCAGAAAAATGTTACTGCTCCGTTAACCAGGGAGCCCTGCAGGCTATAGAAGGGATGTCGACCGCCGGATCCACGCGTCGTCTATGAACTATACGGACTGACGACTGAAGAGATCAGGATCGTGGAGGGAAAAGACAAGTCCTCTTGACACAAGAGAAAGGAGGATGCAATGAAACAGTTCTGCTGTGTTCTTTTCATCATAGTTCTCGGTGGGAGCCAGACCAATGCGCAGACAACAGCCTCCATTGAATGGTACAATATCCACGATGGTCCGGCCAAAGCAGTGGATATTCCTCAGGCGGCCACGCTCGATCGCCAGGGCAACCTCTACATAACCGGCAGAAGCTCCGGCATCGGTTCCGGTCAGGATTATCTCACACTCAAGTACTCACCCGAAGGCAACGAACTGCTCGCCCTGCGCTACAACGGTCCTCCTAACAGCTGGGACGAAAGCACGGCCATTGCCGTTGATGATTCCGGCAATATTTACGTCACCGGACTTGTTTTTTTAGGAAGCACGGGCACGAGTGCAGTAACCATCAAGTATAACCAGCAAGGTGTCGTTCAATGGCTGAGGGGCGCTCCGCCGGACAGCAGTCCCTCTGCCGGCGGCACGTCAATCCATCTCGACCTCCATAACAACGTGTACGTTGCCGGTTCTCCCGCCCTTACCGTGATGAAATACACCAATACCGGTACACTCCTATGGAGCCGGACAATCAGTCGCGATACGAGTATGGTGAATAACCTCACCGGATGCGTCGTAGACCGGGAGGGAAGCGTCTACCTGACGGGCGCTGTGTCGGAGGAATGCCCAGAAGGAATTTGCCGATACGACATGGTGACGCTCAAATATGACTCTGCAGGGACACGGGAATGGGTGCAATACTTTGCAAGAACCACAACATCGGACGAACAGCCGGTCGCAATAACGATCGACTCACAGGAAAACATCATTATCGTTGGCGTTGCCAACGCCGACAGCATGTTCATTGTCAAATACTCACCTGAGGGAAATCAATTGTGGGACTATGTGTATGACGGCCCATCATCGTACAGTTACCCGCATGGAATTGTCATCGATCAAGGCAATAACATAATCGTGGGGGGAACGACGTGGCTGCAGGAGTTCGATTATTTTGCGGCGAAGTACTCTCCTGCCGGAACGCTGCTCTGGATGAGGGAATACAACCACGACATCACAACGCGTGACTTTTGCGGCGGCGTAACGGTTGATCTTGATGGAAACGTCTACCTCACTGGGGGAAGTCGGGTCGGCTTTCTCGGCAACAGCACGTGCGTTACCGTCAAACTGAATTCGGCAGGCGACTTTGAATGGAGCTCCACGTTCAACAGGCCGGATAATGGAACGACGTACGGGAACGGGGTTTTCACCGATTCGATTGGAAATGTTTATATTGCCGGAGATGGAGCCGGTCCAACCAATGGATGGGACTATATTGCCCTCAAGCTGAATCAAATACCGGTCAGCGTAACCGAACCGCAAGGCTCACCCAGCGCCTTTGCACTGTTTCAGAACTACCCTAATCCGTTCAATCCAGTGACGAACATCGAGTTCAGAATTCGGAATGCCACTTATGTGTCATTGCGCGTCTTTGATGTGCTTGGTCGCGAAGTGGCAACGCTGGTGAACGAAGAAAGAAAGGCGGGAAGCCATCATGCATCGTGGGACGCTGCCGGTATGGCAAGCGGCTTCTATCTCTACAGGCTTATTGCACCGGACTTCGTTCAGACCAGAAAGATGATCTTGATGCATTGAGCCCCTGACGACGGTTCATTCGTCGTAGTGCGATAGCAAGCAAAAGAGCCTCCTTCAGAGTCAGTCGCTGAATGTTGCCGTCCCCTAACAAGTCTGACAGTGTCGAGAGTCCTTCCTGCTCAGCAAGATTACGTTTGATGAGGACGAACTCCGCCGTACTAAAGTTGGGCCCGATACAGAGCTTACGGTCAATATACACTTTCTTCATCGTAGTCCATGAGTACTTGAGGAAATGCTTAAATACGATAGCAGTATAAACGAAGAATGGTTCCCGTAAAACTCAAAGTCAGTGAAGTCAAAGCAGGACGAGTCATAGAGGAGGAGATACAACTAAGGGGCTCGCCCTTCGAACATCACCAATTACCATCACTCTATCGGCTTTCACACGTGCACATGCAGCGATGCGGGCCGGCTTTTTTTGCCATAGACAGCACCGAGGACTGCGCCATACACCATGTGGCCCATCAGACTTCCCATC
>DASWHW010000001.1:0-12694 GCA_036397975.1 Bacteroidota bacterium | reverse complement strand
CTTTCTCCTTTTCCGACCAGTTTGGCGATCGGGTGCCAAGCAGGTTGAACTTCTTTGCCCGCGCCGCGACCGAGGGCACGCTGCGCTTCAACGTGCGTGCTATGGAAGAAGTCTTCCGGATCTTGTACTTCCTCTGAAGGTATCGATCCTCCCACATCCTCCACGGACGAATGCCCTGATACCGGACGCCAAGTTTTGCCGCCTTCGCCATTACGGTATCGGGATTTCGGCCCAAGCACTCCGCCACATACTTCGCGCCCTTCTTTCGATAGTACCTCCGAAGGAGTGCGATTTCCTCCGCTGTCCACTTTCGAGTTTGCATTGCCTAAGTCAATCGTAAATTGTTTCGTTCAAGGCGTCCATCATCCGAGGTTCAGCCATGTTGAAGGACGCCTTGGACCTCTTGTTGATGCTTGCCCGCCGCTTGCCTGCTCAACGAGTCGATCTACGATCTCGTAGAGAGTCTTCGACCGGACAGGCAGGGAGCGTAGGCGGGTGGGTGCCGGTGAGCATCGCCTTCAACATTCTGAACTGTGGTGCGTCCGGTACAATCTTCAGATTCAAAAAAGCCAGGCATTCACCTCCGGATCTTCTCAGGGTATTGCCTGTAGGGATGGCTTTACACATAGTATTACTATCTGTAAACTCACGCTTTACAAATAGTAATTGACTAAAAACCAAAAAACAATCATATTGTCTCCGTATGTTGTATCCACGAACCATATTCTCAGCGCTTCAACGGCATCTTTCCGCCCGTCAGGTAACCGTGTTGACCGGCATGCGACGAACGGGAAAGACCACGCTCGTAAAAGCTCTCCTTGACAGCGTCAGCTCTCAGAACAAGATCTACTTCGATCTCGAGCGAGTTGATA
Organism: Bacteroidota bacterium; assembly: GCA_036397975.1. Taxonomy (GTDB): domain Bacteria; phylum Bacteroidota; class Ignavibacteria; order UBA10030; family UBA6906; genus SZUA-287. The sequence goes on along the minus strand of DASWHW010000001.1, from coordinate 11,822 downwards.
ACCGACTTCTTTTCAGCGAACAGAATTACGACAATATTATCCTCACCCTTGAAGCACGCGGGCTTTCGTTCAAAAAGAAAGCATATCTCGCCATTGATGAAATCCAGCTTCTTCCTGAGATTGTCAGTGTCATCAAATACCTCTACGACAATTATCCCATCAAATTCATAGTCACGGGATCAAGCTCGTACTATCTCAAAGGACAATTCACCGAGTCGCTCGCAGGAAGAAAGAAGCTGTTCGAACTTGCGACCCTTTCATTCGGGGAGTTTCTCACCTTCAAAGAGGTGACGCACGGTCCGGTCAGGTTTCCGACTGCTTCGTTTCTACATGCAGAGTATGAGCGTCTCAAGCGACAGTATGAAGAATACATTCGTCTCGGCGGATTCCCGGAGATCGTTCTTGCAACAACAATTTCCGTAAAGAAAGATCTCTTGCGCGACATTCTCGACTCGTACATCAGGATCGATGTTCGGACATTCACCGATTTCACCAACATTCAGAACATCTTCACGCTGCTTAAGATATTATCGTCCCGCACTGCAACGCGTTTGGATTACTCGAAGATTGCATCTCTTTCCGGATTATCGCGACCAACAGTGTACAACTACTTCAACCTGTTTGAGCACACATACCTGATCAGGCGCATTCCTGTTGTTTCAAAGAGCAGCGATCGGGAAATCGTCAAAGCTCCGAAGCTTTTCTTTACAGATAGCGGCATTCTCAACACACTTGGAGAAATCGACAGCGGCGCTCAATTTGAAAATGCGGTGTTCAATCAGCTACGTGCCAAAGGAGCCATCAGTTACTATTCGCGCAAGACAGGCAAGGAAATCGATTTCATTCTCAATAACTCGGCAGCGTTCGAGGCAAAAGAAACTCCAGGATCACTTGATCTCAAAAAGCTCAGAGAGCTTTCGAGAGTGCTTGACATTTCAAAGAACTATGTCGTGTTCCGTCATCCGCCGCGAGAGATTGAGAAAAACTTCCTATGGGGCGGAGACATCAGATAACAAATAACAAAGAACAAATGTAAGGAGGTCAGACGTCAGCGACCTCAAGCATTCCAAATCCTAAGCTGTTCTTTTCTCCTAGTCCCGATTCATACGCCAGCGCAATCAGCGCGGGGTTCCTTTCGCTCCGTTCAAGGCAACCTTCTTCAAAGTCAAAGCTTGGTGGAAGTTCGCCTTGGCAATCCAAGTTGAAGGTTTCCATCCGCAGGGCCTGCTCTCAGACGAAGGTCTACGACCTCGTAGAGGAGACCTTCATCCGAGATTCGCGTTGTTCAAAGAAACCTTCTCTCTGTGCGGGTCCTGCTGAAGATTGCCTTGGTTGATGTCCGGACCTTCAGCATGCCAAACCCCAGGCTATTCTTTTCCCCCAGTCCACTTTCATACGCGAGCTTGATCAGCTCAGGATTCCCTTTAAGGACAATCGGGCACAGGAAGGCGCGTACTTTGGTTTGGTCGGTGCGGCCTTCCTTGATCGTGATGAGGTTGCTGATCTTCTTCGGTCCGCCATGGTCGGCGATGAACTTCTGGTCGAGAAGACAGGTGAAGGCCTGCCCGACCGGCAGGCGGGCGTCCTTCATCACCGATGACTCTGAGTCGGAGGGCGCCTTCGGCTCAGCACCATATAACGAGCGGTACTTGTTGAGAATGTTCTGCCGGAGCAGATCACTGAGGCGCTCATCGTTCGCAAGCAGGTATTCAGGCAATACTCTGCCATTGCGTTCGTGCGTTGTAGAAACGGTAAGGGGCGAGAGCAAGCGGAACTTCATCCGCTTTTTCCACTTCGGCTCGGGCATCGTCTCCACCTGCTCAACCGTAAACTTGTTTTCCTCCCGCTCAATGTAAAACTCCCGCTTCTCAAACATCCCCGCCACAAGGTGCTGCAAGGATTGCTCAACAGGCATAGAGATGTACCAGGTGACGAGGGGTGAGAAAATATGCATCTGTTCATGCCAAATTCTTCTCTTCGGAACCTCAAGCCGTGAGAAACAAAAGTGTTTGAAGCGTTTGGCCGTCCCCTCGATGCTGAAGCCCTTGTCGTGCAGAAAAGCGGAGTACTCAGCGGAGGATGCTTCAATCCAGTTATAGATCGCAGAGGAAAGGTAGTAACTATAGTTGAGTGTGATGGCGCAACCTGGCCTGCCAACACGCGTGGAAAGACGAAGACGCATACGGCTTCCTTCCTGACGTTGGGTTTCAGAGGCACATCGGGTACAGCAGAATTCTCAATGGATGTTGAAGAGCGAAGGAATACAGCAGGACTATTCCCGGCGAGAATTCTCTTTATAAGTTAGAAAACCTTGCGACAGAGTCAAGGATATGTTCACTTCCCAACACGTACTTTCCCGGCGCCGCTCGCAGAGTAGTAGTTTGCATCATACATTGCCTCTGCAACTACCGGCGCGTGAACAAAGTCGCCCTGTGTTACCGCACGGACCAAATAGTAGAACACCTGCTGCTTTCTTCCCTTGAAACTGGTGTAGAGGTTCATCCTGTCGTCTCGAATATCAAGATACTCGGGGGGGGATGCGTTCTTGATAAAGGAGTAATTGGTCGTCTCCGTTAAACGGGGATTTTCAATTTCAAAGCCGGCAGGAAGCATATCCGTAATTGCCACGTTCTCCAGGTTGTCCACGCTACAATTGATCGAGAGACGAACGACAAGAAGGTCATTTTGCTTCACGGTTGAAAGACCGACAGCCGTTCCGGTTCTATCGAGGTACTCCCGCCGGACCTGCAGGTTCTTGTCTTCGATTGGTATGCGACCATCAGCGCGAATACCCTCCGTCACCAGGGAATAGTAGACTCGACCTTCGCCTCGTGTGGAAATTTGAACGGATGTGCCGAATGGATCGATCTTCCACTTCCTATTTCCTCCCTCATAATTCAACCGTTGTTCCCCAACATTGATGGTGCCGGTTACTTTGGTAGCAGACGCCATACGTGCAGCCTTCCCGAAGGCAAGCAACGTGAACGCGTCGTCCTGAGTGCTATACCAGCGATAGGTCCGGTACGTTCGCGAGAGGTAATCCATATACCGGGGGATATCATTGTTGTTGAGGTCAGTGTCCAAAAGGACATTCAGGATCAGGGCGTTTGCACGAAGCGGAGAATCGAAGTTGTACCCGCTTGTACGCACCGGCTGGGGCGTCGTGAATTGCGGAGGGAGAAGTTCAGTGTATGTCCGACGATCGCCGGCAAGAGCAAATGATCCGGCGAGAAGATATTGTGTGTCGGTAGTGAGAAGCGATTTCTCCGCACGATAGTATTGCATCAGCTGCTTCTCGGGACTTCCTGCCACGGCGAGAACATACAGTCCGTACAGTACGCTTTTGTCCGCGACACGTTTGACCAGAGTCTTTTGAGTTTCATAATAATAGAGATCTTCGACAGCTTTGGTGCGTGCAATCCGTGCAACAGCACCCACCGCTGCACTCAACATCGCCTCGGAAACGGCATATCCTGCCCGCTTGCTCTCCAGCAGAAAGTGCGTTGCATACACCGTACTCCACTTATTTGCGTACCCTCCGCCCGGCCAGTACGCAAATGAGCCATCGCTTAGCTGCATGGTTCCTAATTTTGTTATTGCTTCATTGACGAAATATGTCGGGCTTCCGTTATTCAGAATTTCCGGTGCGAGTAACGAGGCAATGTCTCGCAGGTAAACCTGCGGGAATGCTTTTGACACCGTTTGCTCGAGACATCCATGTGGATATCCTACAAGATGCTTCAACTCTCTTGCGAAGTTGGCAACGGGAAATGGGCTGAGTACAAGATGAGCAGCGCGATTATATGGTAGATAATCAACCCCGATGTCGTGGCGAACCGGCGTACCGGCGTCAACGAATCCTGTAATACCTTCCGCAACGAACGGTGCGATAGGCCGGACAGGAATCTCCGTGATAGACTCCATCTCTTCGCCGAAGGCCTCGGTCTTGACCCGGACAACCGACTTTCCAATTTTATTCGTTGCTGCGAGCGGGACGCTGACAAAACGCTCCTGGTTTGGGCCAATCTCCAGCGTTGCGGACGTAGCCATCGTGGTGATTCCTCCCGTCGTTTCAATGCGAAACCGGAGTGTTGTCGACTTTTCAGTCGTATTGAAAGCCGTGATGGGCATCGTGAGTGAATCACCCGGACTGACAAACCGCGGCAGGGCAGGGGTGATGATCACCGGATCTGCGACCTTCATTGCTTTTTGAATGGAGCCGAAGTGATCTCCTTTATAGGCAATGGCCATTAAACGAAGTTCGCCGCTGAACTCGGGAACATCAAGCATTACCTCAACGCGACCGTTTCCATCGGTGGTAAGAATCCCTGACCATATCGCTAACGGCTTGAATCGCTGGACTCCCAGGGGGTTAACCCGCTTTGCCAGTTCTGCACCTTCCCCACCGCCCGAGGAGCTTTCATTGCTTCCCTTCGACTCAGGAAGAAGATCCTTGAAGAAATCGAAGGTCTCGGTTTGCAGTGCTTTCTTCGTGTAGAAATATTCGTAGGGGTTCGGCGTACTATAGTTCTTCACTTGAAGGATTCCCTCATCGACGGCTGCCAGCGTAACCGCGATGTTTCGTTCGCCCCCGGCTATGACGACAACTTTTTGCTTCGTCTTCGGACGAATTTTTTCAGGAGCCTCTATTGTGACATTAATTTTGTTGGAAGCTTTCTCAACCATCAAGGGCGCAATGCCGTGACCGACCATTAGAGGAATGTCCTGATCTTTGATCTTGCGGAAAAGAACAGCGCTGATATAGACATTGGGGAGAAAGGCATCCGTGACATCAATGTCCATGGAGGCTGAGTTGTGAACCACATCGAGATAGTGGTAACTGAAGACGCTGTTTCGTTCGACGCACACCAGCATCTTGCCATCAAACGGTGCCTGGAAGAGCGCCTTTGCCTTTTCGCCCGGAGCGTATTTGTCCTTGTCGAAAACGACCTCGATTCGCGCCTCCGGGTTGACTGCGAAAGAAGTAATATCCGTGGTACCCCAGCTATAGGCGTAGAAACGAAACTGGTTGTATCCCGATTCACCATCGCGTGAAACACGCATGACATATTCACCGGACCGCGGCACAGTGTAGGTGTATTCCACTGGCTGGTCAGCAAGCCGAAGCGCATCGCTTTTCACAAGAACCTCACGCTGCTCTGAGACGTAGCGGAGAGTCTTTGTTCCAGGATGCTGACGAAGTATCGAATGCCATTCAAGCCGAATGAGATCAATCGTGGCACTGAATCCTTTGATAGAAGAATCCTTCGTGTCGACGGCGATGATCTGCATTTTTTGTGGTGTGTTCGGACTGACGTAATATGATCCGCGCTGACGAACGCCAATGAAATACTCTCTGGGATACACGATCGTTTGTGCAAGCTGGTACACGGGACGGCCAGATTCATCAAAGACCGCAACCCGACCGCGCGCTTTGAGTATTCCAGTGGAAGTGAGATTGTCGGGGACATTGAAACCAATAAGCGTCTTCCCGTCATTATCCGTTTTTCCAGTCATTACATCGGGCGGAGCTGAATAGTTTTTCGCTGCGTCATCAAAGAAGCGAAAGTCCGGGAAGCGTTTCGAAATGTACGGTGCAATTACAAATGACGCCTCAAATTCCCAACTGCGCCCGACCGCGGGTGGGCCGAAAAAGTTAAACGCCTGCAGATTGTAAGTGATCCTGTCGCCCGGTCGCGCATCTTCTGCCGAAGCCTGGAGGTGCACCTTCAATCGATCGGGGACGAAATCTTCGACACTCACCTTGTAGGAGGAGAGGTACAGGTTGTTGCCGGTGTAGATTTCGAATCGATATTCTCCTGTCGGCGAGGTGGAGGCTGTCTGATACTGCGCTTCACAAGAGCCGTACTCATTCAATGTGAGATGTTGCTCCTGGATGACCGTCCCCAGCGGGTTATAGATCTTCAAGCGCACAGGAAGTTTAGCCGGAAGCTCCTTCGTCAATTCTCGCACGATGGCCGAAAGCCGAATGGTTTCCCCCGGCCGATAGATATTCCTGTCGCCATACACGAAAACATCATACCGGTTTGCCACATCCCGCTTGCCGGCTACATCGAATCGGGATGTCTCAACTCTGTAATCCGCCAGGTTAAGAAAGTTGAAATCGCTCTCGAGTTCCGCAGTAACAAGTTTTAACTGAAATGTCTTTTGCATTTCAAGAAGGTTCGACAAACGGACAACCCCGCCCTTGTCTGTTTTCGTGGAGGACATCACCTGATTGTTGGTTGAGACAAGCGTGATGAGCACATTCGCCAAGGGTTCGTTGGTCTCAAGACTTGTTGCGAACACAACGAGTTCATTTGCACTTCGTTTTACAATGAGGCCGATGTCGGAAACGACGACGAGCTTGGAAGTGGTTCGCCACGGTTCCTGAGGATTGGCGATCTCCACGAGATAAAATCCTTTGTATCCCGTATTCATGAAAGGAGCGATGTTGTACGGGGTCGTTACTTCCTGATTCGTGACGCTCTTTACATCCAGAGTGTCGAAATTGATCTGTCGCCCGTAATTGCCCACGGCATATCGATATTTTCGCGAGTATGTCCCACCCCCCGTTTCCGGGTCGTAATCATCCCAATAGTAATCGTAGTATCGACCCTGATCGAGGAAGAAGACAAGATTATTCTGGAAAATCTGGCTCACACGAGCGTACACCTGAGATAAGTTCACCGTGGTAATGTCGAGTGTCTTTGCACCACCGAGAAGCATATAAACGCCGGACTCGGAAGCGAAACGAAATGACGGCGCAATATTACCGAACGTAATATCGGCAGGGTAGTCGTTCTGGATTTTTCCCCCGAGATAGCTTTCCATTCCCTTTCTCACGGTAACGTGATATGGGGTTGCCGCCTGAAATAATCCCCTCAGGGTAAAACTGCGTTCGTCTCCCTCAAGAGAAAAGTCCCGGGCAGGATCAACGGTGATGAATTTCTTTGCTGCCGAAAGATCGACTTCTTGCGACGTAGTAAAACGAATCCACCCCTGCTTGCCGTCAAATCCAAAGTCGTGGCTGGAGATCTTGATCTCCTCCAGCCCCGGAAGCTTGAAGACAAAAGGTTTCTCAATCTTGATGTGCGTATTTGTTTCGGGGGAGAGGAGGTCAGTTTCAAAAGTCACGGCGATTTTCTTTTCCTGTTGTGCCTGCCCCACGGTTCCAAGATCGAGCGCGATGATCCGATTGGTGTTCGGACTTGCAGCGCGAATTGATTGGTGGGGCTGGTCATCGACAGTGATGCGAACCGTACGCTGGACATCCTCAGGGCGGACCGGGTAGGTGAACGTGAGATTCGCCTTTAAGCCGATTGTACGCGTTTGTCCGACCCGATCATAGAAGAACTCTGCAGTAATAAGCCGGAAGCTTTCCGTGGAGAACTGAAACGATTCGTCTCCATCAAACGAAGCCGCGCCGCTTAACTGCGTGAGCAGTGCGGTGTTTATTCGTCCCGTAAATCGGGTATCCCCGGGAAGAGCACCGTCCGGGCTGAAGATGAGCCGCGACGTGTCCTGCCAGACAAATTTTCCGGGAATAGCCGGGGTGAATTCGATGAATGATGAGACCGACCAATGATTGGTCGAGTCGACCGGAACAACCGCACGTGAGAACATAAAAGAGAGCGCACCGTTTGATGGAACAACTCCGGACGGTAGCGGCGAAATGATGGAAATGCTTTGTGTCTCAGGCCCTTTGCACGAGGCAAGGAACGCAAGAAGGGTGATTACTCCGATGAATGATTTCTGTCGCATGGGAAGTCTCCGGGTGATGGTGTGAAGCAACATTATTCTGCCCCTGTGCCCGATCCGTCGGGTCGCATAGTGAGTTTTAATGCATACCAATCTACATGACGCGTTATATACATGATGACGGCAAGGACAGCAAACAGGCCGGTCGATCCAATCAACAACGCATACTCTTCTATTTGAAGTAGTATGTACAGATATACGTAGAGTCCGGACAACGTGAGACCCATGCCGAACGAGCGAAATTTGTTTTTCAGAATCACGCTGGTATATCCGGTGATCAGAATAACTGTTGCCGCGCCGCCGAGAAGATACGATACGCCAAACGAAAGATACTCCGATGCAGACAGCAGCAATAAATAGAAGAGACAAAGGGCAAACCCCACAAGAAGATATTGCAACGGATGAATCCTGAGCGGGTTGAACACCTCATGCAGGAAGAACACAAGAAAGGTTAGCGCAACAAACAGGATGGCATATTTCGCAGCCCGCGTCACCTGATGGTAAAAGTCAACGGGGATCAGCAGTCGAACCCCAAACGATGATCTATTGACAGCCTCATCAATTGTGGTTGGATTCGTGTTAGCGGAAGTCCAGAATTGCGGATAATTTCTTCCAAAATACGATATCGCCCAGGTTGCATCAAAGCCGTCGTTGGTCACGTGGCGTTGAGATGGCAGGTATGCACCCGAGAAACTCGGGTCTGGCCATGAGGAGCGGACAGTTACTCTTGTTTCTTTGCCGAGTGGAACGAAAGAGAGATCCTGGCTGCCGTTCAATGAGAGAGAAAAGGAAAAGGGAAGAATACCCCCAATGGTCTGAGAGCCAAGCTTCTCTATTCCCGCGTGTATGCCGGAAGGAAAGAGAGATACATTTTGCGTTCCCGGATTAAAATGCAGATCGGTCGATGCAAACGAAAGAGACACCGCTTCCGTAATTCCCCTCATGTCTGGAATGCCGACGACCAGAAACGCGTCATCCCAGAGGAGATCACCCGGCGGGATGCGCAATTGAGAAAGGGCATCGAGCGAAAACTGTCCCGAGCATTTCAGAGACACCCTATAGACCGCCGTTTCATAGATTCCCCGCTGACGTTTTTCAGGCGTCAGTTCCGCCTCGATATTCAGATCATCGGGCAGGATGAATGCGCGGTGAATCGTGACGTGTTGTGTTCCCTTATCGTCGGGCATTCGGATTTTGTATGGTACAATCAGCAGTGGCCCACCGAGTTTTTGCGGGTCTCCCCACGAATGTCCTATTTCCGCCACGGCCAGCCTATTCGTACTCTGTCGTTCATCTATTATAGATGATATGAACGCGACAGGAATTAGCAACAACAATGTCAGCAGCCCGATCATCATCATCTTAAAGGGAAGGAAAAATCGCCCCTGTTTGTTTTGTGCCATGTTCATTCACTCCCGTTGTGGATTTATTGCCATAGTTGCTTGACGTGTACTGTCACCGTTGTGCTTCTCCCCCGATCATCAAGACAGAGTATCGTGTTGCGTCCACTGCCCAGGGACGCCAAAAGTTTTTGCCCGACCCCCTGCTGCCCATAATAGCGATCATTGATGTACCATGTGCACGTGCGGATGTCCAGAGGAGTTGTGGCCTGTAGTGCGATTTTCTGCTGCTGTGAGACAAGAAAGTAGGTCATGTTGTCTGTCGGACTGACGATGGTAGGGCCTGAAGTGGAATTCACCAACGTACATGAATGGTAGTGGGGAGGTGGCGCCGTAAACGGCTGATCGATCTTTTTCCAGAAGGCAAGAAGGTCCGGTGGATAGTCAACGAACGTGCGAAGAAAATACGATTGAGAACCGACGCACATCGGGCAGTAGTGGGTTTCCCCGTTCATCGCAATCATGAATTCTCGGTGTAGCTTGCAGGGAACGGAGGAGGATCGACTTGTTGAGTAATAATCATCGATGACGACGTCGCAGAGTGACGTGGCCAAATCGCCACTGCGCGCGCAAACTTCCCGCACTCCAAGATCGGGAGGCTTGGGGAGAATTTCCTTTTCGAACCGTGAAGAAATCGAATTCAAAATATCAACCAGAAGAGGTGCCGCTGCACGTCCGCCTACGAGATCGGGGTTCCCCTTGTTTGTCACGTTGCCCATCCACACTCCCACGGTGTACTGTGCGGTGTATCCAATCGCCCACGCGTCCCGCCGCCCATAGCTCGTTCCCGTCTTGAATGCAACCTTGGGCAGATTCAGCGATGACTCAAAATTGTTTGGAAGATCAGGTCTATTGACGGATGAGAGAATGTCGGTAACGATGTATGCGGCAGCAGGAGTGCATACCTCTTCTCCTACGCGCGGTGAGGTATCGGCTTTGCGAATGAATTGGGGTCGAACATATCTTCCACCGGAGGGAAAGATTGAGTATGCACCGACCATCTCTTCCAGGGTAACACCGCATCCACCCAAAATAACGCTGAGACCAAGGCGTTCCTTCTGCTCTTCGAGAGAAGCAATGCCTGCACGCCCGGCAAACTCAACGAAGGAAGAGAACCCCGATGATCGGAGAAGCCTGATCATGGGGATGTTCAACGATCGTCGCAGCGCCTCTGCGGCGGATACGTAACCGGAGTAGGTGCCGTCATAATTCTCTACCGAGAACCCTTCGATGTCATAAGGGGTATCAAGCACGCGGGTTTCAGGTGCGAGAACGCCATTGTCAATTGCATGAGCATAAAGCAGTGGCTTCAGCGTAGAGCCGGGAGGGCGGAGGGAATTTGCGGCGTCAACCTGTCCTGCAGCAGCATCGTCTTCAAAATCTCCCGAGCCAACATATGCACGAATCTCATGCGACTTATTATCTACAATGATTGCGGCTCCATTCATCACACCACGCGGCTGCCAGGAACGAAGGTGATTCATCATGAGCCGTTCGAGGGTGTGTTGTGTCGGGAGGTCAAGGGTGGAAATCACCTCGGCGTCATGAGGAACCATGGAATGAATGCGGAGGGAGAAATGTTGCGCTCGTCTCGGTAATTCTCTTCTGGAGGCGGCTGCGGGTACCGTCGCAATGGTCATGGAATCCTCGCGCGAAAGGAATCGGTCATGAATCCATCGGCGAGCCTGAGTGATGCGCTCGTTGTATAAGCGGTCGGCATTCCTGTCCGGACGCAGACCATTGGGATCGTTCGGAATGAGAATCAGATCGAACAATTGTGCGATGTTCAGTCTTTCGAGGGGAGCATCGTAGTACATCAGCGATGCTGATTTCAGCCCCTCCAGGTTTCCACCAAGCGGAACTATGGAGAGGTACATCTCGAGGATTTCATTCTTAGAATATCGTGCTTCAAGCTGCAACGCTCGAAACATTTCAACCATCTTGTTTTGATACGTTCTCTCCCTTCCTTCGAGCATGCGTGCAACCTGCATCGTTATCGTCGAAGCCCCTGAGACACGTCGTCCTGCAAAAATATTTTGGCCCACTGCGCGCATAATTGAAATCGGATTGATACCCGGGTGATAGTAGAAATACTTGTCTTCCTTTTCGATAAGAAGTCGTTTCAACTGTTCCGGTATCTCGTCGGACGAAGTGCGGAGTCTCCATATCCCGTCGCGGGCGATGAAACCGTGCACGAACTCTCCGTGGCGGTCAAGCACTATCGTGGAATAAGGTTTCATCGATGGGAGAGGGACCAGGTACAGACTGAGGAGGAGTGCCGTGGGCGGGAGCAACAGGACAGGGAGAAATATTCTGAACCTGGATGGCCGGGTCATGCGTGGTGCTAACTCAATTAAGAATGTCAGAGTGATGCGTGACTTACACGGATTAAACTACGAAGAGCATCGGAATGTTTCAATTCGTAAGAGAAGAAAGCGGCGAGAAGGGGTGGTGAGCCTGGAACGGAGAAAGACGGACCCGATGCCTTTGGCAAGGCATCGGGTTAATGGATCATTGAGATGAACGAATGGTGTCAGTTGGAAGAGTGCACGAACAGACTCGCGCATGCGTCTCATCGATCTCACGCCTTGTCCCTTCATGACTGAGAGGTCCCAAAAGGAAATAGAGTATGAACAATGGGGCGAGGCTCAGCAAGAGAGC